>JACQDI010000194.1 GCA_016201195.1 Acidobacteriota bacterium
CGCGCTGGGCACCAAGCAGCTTACCGCCGATCCGTGGACCGGGACCACCGAGCGGCTCCAGATCGGCGAGCGCGTCAAGGGCACGGTGACCCGGGTAACCGACTTCGGCGCGTTTGTGGAGATCGTGCCCGGCGTCGAGTGATTGGTACACGTCTCAGAGATGTCGTGGACCAAGCGCGTGAAGCATCCGCGCGATGTGGTGAAGCCGGGCGACATGGTGGAAGCCGTCGTGCTCAGCATCCACGCGGTGGACCGGCGCATCGGTTTGGGGTTGAAGCAGGCGCTGGGCGATCCGTGGGCCGAGGCCGAGGAGAAGTTCAAGGTGGGCACGGTGGTCGAGGGCACAGTCCGCAATATTCAGAAGTTCGGCGCCTTCGTGGAGCTGGCCGACGGCGTGGAGGGGCTGCTTCACATCTCGGACATCGTGGGCGACCGCCGCCTGAATCATCCCAACGAGGTGCTCAAGCAGGATCAGCGGGTGAAAGCGGTGGTGCTGGAGCTGGACCGCGAGTCGAAGCGGATCAAGCTGGGCGTGAAGCAGCTCGAGCCCGATTCGACGGACGAGTACCTGGCCGAACACAAGGCGGGCGACGAGGTGATGGGCCGCGTGGTGAAAGTGGAGCGCGGCCAGGCCCGAGTGGAGCTGGGCGAAGGCGTGATCGGCGTTTGCAGCGTCGAGGGCGGGCCGGCCGGCGCGGCACCCAGCGGCTTCGCCGCCGCACTCGCGGCGGCATGGAAGAAGGAAGCGCCCGCCGCCCAGACGCCGGGGCGGGAGGCGTTGCAGGTAGGCCAGGTGCGCTCGTTCCGCATTACCGCGATCGACCCGGCGTCGAAGCGGCTGGAGCTGGAATTGCGGTAGGCGAAAAGGAAGCAATTCGATCGCATCACCTGACATCAATCCCGGCAGAATGCTCCTGTACCTTGTCCCCCTATTGCTGGTCCTCGTTGGCATCACGATATGGGCGGGGGTGAACGCCAAAGCGCGTTTGAAAGGCCAACACCCACCGCCCGGTCAGTTGGTGGACGTGGGCGGACATGCGCTGCACATTTACTGCCAGGGTGAGGGCGTACCGGCCGTGGTCATGGAAGCTGGCGGAGGCAGCCTGTCCCTGACATGGGCCTTGGTTCAGCCGGAAGTGGCGCGGACAACCAGGGTGTGCGTCTACGACCGTGCTGGTTTCGGCTGGAGCGACCCTGACCCGAGGCCGCCTACCGCCCAGCACATGGTCGAGGGACTTCACACGCTGTTGGGGAAATCGGCTATCCAAGGGCCGTATGTCTTAGTTGGGCATTCGATGGGCGGAATGTTGATGCGCCTGTATGCCCATCAGCATCCGGAACAAGTTGTTGGGATGGTGCTGGTGGATTCCGTCCATGAAGAACAGGCGCTCCGCTTTCCCGAGCCTGTTCGACAAGCCCTCTCGATACTGGAGGGACAGACTCAACGGCAGCTTGGTTTCTTCAGTGCCCTCGCGGCGGCGGGAATCATCGCCCTAGACCCTTCGCGGGTACCAGTCCACGCTAAGTTACCACAGGCAGTCGCCAAGACCCATCAAGCGCTTCTGGCATCCGACGAGAAGTTCTTTCGATCTCTGCGAGCGGAAGTTGCGGCGAGCACGGAGATTTCCGCCGAGGTACGTGCTGCAGGAATCACCACCCTGGGTAACATGCCGTTGATTGTACTCAGCCACGGCAAATCCGACCTGCTGCCACCAGGACTCCATTTATCGTCTCAGGCGTTGCAACAGTTTGAGTCCGCGTGGCAGCAACTGCAGTCGGAACTAGCTGCTCTCTCTCCCTGCGGTAAGCGAATAGTCGCGGAGCAAAGCGGCCACTTTATTCAACTCGATCAACCTGAGTTGGTAATCGGCGCGATCTTGCAGGTAGTCAACGGTGTTCGCAATGCATGAGATGTAAGGCGTGTTGGTCCGGCGGGCGGTGGGTGACCTGAGCGAAGCACTGAAGGTAGTAGAGGATGAATAGGTGCTACGTCAGCCGAGAAGGGTCTTCTGTGAGCCAACGAGCTGGAAGGCGGCCCTGCCCGCACTGCCGCGGCCTCTTCCACCATTGAACCCTGGCTCGCGATGTCCACTTCCGGGCAGAGGGAGACGTACCCATCATCCTCGCGCTCGATAATGGCCGTCAACCGGCGGATCTGTTGCATGAGGCTATTGTACTCATCCTCGAAGCCGCACTTCCTGGCCGCCGTTCAAGATCGACTCGCGGGCGGCTTCGATCACCTGCTCGTTGTAGCGGCTGTTGGCGGGGGTGGCCATGACGCCGGCGGCGTCCAGCTCCTTCAAGGCCTGCTGCCGGCGCGCGAGGTCCGGCTCCGATTCGACGCGGACGCAAGCGCGCAGAATGTAGTCGATCGAACGGTAGCCGTAGCCGACCGGGACCAGGCCCGGCCCTCCTAGATCCACGTATTGAAAATAGTCAGGGCTGGGCTCGGCGTAGATCGTGGAGCCGGGGTCGCTGCTTTTACTCGTGTAGCTGTACTTCAGGCCGCGGTATTGGTCGGAGTGAGAGAGCAGCGCGCCGTTGTTCGCTCCGGCGCAGTACAGAACCAGGCCCTGGGTGTTGGTGCCGGGGCCTTCGTCGGGGAAGCCCAGCGCGTTCTGCACGTTGAGGCAGGCCCCGTTCGACCAGATGACGCGGGCGTCGGTCCACAGAAAACCCTCGTTGCCGTTGGGAAACTTGTCGCGGATGCCGTAGACGCTGACCGAGACCGGCAGCAGGCCGGTGATGAAGTGCACCAGGTCGACGTAGTGGCAGCCGATGTAGACAAAAGCGTCCGAGTTTTCGGCGGTGAACCAGTTCTGGAAGTTGGAGTGGCGGTAATACCACTTCTCGAGCAGGCAGGCGGCGCCGAGGCGAAAATCCCCGAACAGGCCGGCGCGATACCGGCGGCGGGCCATCAGGCTGCGGTCGTCAAAGCGCTTGTGGTACTCGATGCCTACCGCCAGGCCGCGCGAGTAAGCTTCCTGCTCGATCACGACCGACTCGCGGGCGGTGAGGACCAGCGGCTTGACGCAGCAGACGTGCTGGTTCGCCCCGAGCGCGGTCATCACCACGTCGTAGTGGAGCTGGTCGGGGACGGCTACGACCACGATGTTGCGCGGGGGCATGCGGGCGATGATCTCGCGGTAGAGTTCCGGGTGCGCTTTGTCGAGGTCGCCCGAGGGGCCGGGGTAAGGGCGGAAGGACTGGCCGGGAAAAGCGCGGCGGATGCCTTCGGCTTCGGCCAGGGCCTTGACGGTCCGCCCGTGCGAGGCGCAGACGCTGATCTCGCCGATCACGCCCTGGCGCTGCATCTGGTAGAGCGACGGCAGGATCTGGTCGTGGACGATCATGCCGCCGCCGATGACGGTGACCTGGGGCACGGTCATCGAGTGACAGCCTCCTGGAGGACTTTCTGGCGAGCCGCGACCGCGTTGGCCAGGGCCTCGCGCAGCACGCTCACGCCTTCCAGGGCCGCCTCCTCGGTAGTGATCAGAGGTGGGGCGATCTTGACGGTGGCGCCGCCGAAGCCGACCGGGTTGAACATCAGCA
>JACQDI010000195.1 GCA_016201195.1 Acidobacteriota bacterium
CCACCAGCGGTTCGTGTGCGAGTTGAGTCTCAACCCCAGCTACAATCATAGCGCGTTCGCCAACCCCAAACGCCCGGAGTTGCCGTTTGGCCGACAAGGCGAACCAGATTTCGTAGGGCACGGGAAAATCTTAACATCCGAGACAGGGTCACGCTCGGCGGTCTCGTCGAGTACCTAACGGCTCGGGCGCTCAGGCGCAGCCTGCTTTTGGCCGTCGCCTGCAGCGCTTCGTTAGCCGGCCGCGTCAGCCCAAGCCGCCCTGGCACAGCCATCCCGACGCGGCTGCTTCCCGGCGGCTGGGAACCACACTTCGTAGTTGCGAAAGACCGACTCTGGGCTCACAGCATCAACCACATTGTGGACGAAATACCCGGGTGCCAAGAATGGAAGCTGGTAGGAGTGCCAGCACTGGTACATCCTTCGTTGCGTTTCCGAGTCCAGGTCCCAGTACTTGAGAAACCTTGTGGGCCGTCGTCGTCGAACGCGAACAGCGCTGCGAAAGCACGGGTATTGGGATGTAGCCGAATCAGATTGATGTCGCTCGCGAGCTTTTGCGCGGACTCGCGGAAGAGCGACAGGGTGACCCGCGACTTTACCTCAATCACGCCAAGCACAGCGTCCGGGGTTACAAAGACCAAATCTCCGTCCCGGAACAGGAGTGGCTTCGAAGCGTCATGGACGAGAACGTCTAGTTGATGTGTCGCGCATTGGCCGGTCACAACAAATCCTCGACCGACGACAGCGGTGGCCGGAAGAGGGCGACGTAGTACCTGGCGCACTACACTTTCTTTCCACTCGCCGTCCGTTTGCCAGTGGGCGTCGGCGATGAGGTCTCTGACGCGCTGCTTGAGGGAGTCGACCTCCGGTCCCAGTGATTCGAAATAGTTCTGGACGTCCATACTCATGTCGGGCTAACGACCTGGCCCTGAGCGGCCGCCGCCCGCCAAGGCCCGCCACAAGCCACCCGCTTGCGCGGCGGTCCGTTCCAGCGCCTGGTTGTTAGGCTCCAGCGCGAACATCGAAACGAAACCCGCAGTCACAACGAAGTGCTGTCTCTGGGCTGATGAGCCCACATGCTGAGCACAGGAGGGCTTGCGGATTCTAGGTCTATGACCGTGTGGTTTTGTACTTGTATTTGAACTTCTTCCTGGCTTGCTTGCGATCGAACTTCCAATTGATCGTCACGCGTTTTCGATGAGTACGCCGGTTCCAGGCGCGAGCTTCTGCTCGCAAAATCTGGATATCTCCAATCCGGCGCTTACCCAGACATTGCTTGGAAAACAGACCGATCTCCAGTTCCGCCTGGTTCAGCCAACTCCCCTGTACCGGCGTGTAGGGAACGGTGAACCGGTCCCACAGTGCCCCACCCTCGTCCTCGCCGAAGCGGTCCGTCAGCGCTTTCCGCGTGTGCTCTGACCCTGGTCCAACAGCGCCGCCGCACCGGGTCGCTGGCTGTCGTAGAGCGCTCGATCCAACCCTGTGTCTTGGTAGCGACGACCAATCTCACGCACAGCTTTTGAAGTGAGCCGGAGATTGGCGGCCACCTCGGAAGCTGCCTTTCCCTGGTGCAATTGGGAGAGAGCCAGGGCCCGGAGAACGACCCGAACTGGCTGGAGACCGCCACGGAGAATGCCGTCCAGCTTGCCCTACCTGCGATTCAGACAGTAAAATAGCACATCGCTGCGGGTAGGCGCGGCCGGTCCGGGAAACCGCCGGAACACGCCGTCTGGGGGGCTTCCGGAGCCTTCCGGCCTCTTCGTGGAACTGATGCGGGAGATTGAGAACCGCATCGAGCTGAAGCTCTACCGCCAGGGCAAGATCCTGGGAGGCTGCTACACGGGCCGCGGGCAGGAAGCGATTCCGGTGGGCAGCGCCATCCTGGCGGAAAAAGACGACTGGCTGTGCCCCACTCACCGGGACATGGGAGCTTTCCTGGTGCGGGGCATGGAGCCCCGGCGCATCTTCGCCCAATACCTGGGCCGCGCGGCCGGTCCGACCCGGGGCCGCGACGGCAACATGCACATGGGCGACCTCGAGCTGCACCTGGTCCCCATCATCAGCAGCATCGGGGCCAGCGTGCCGGTGGCGGGGGGCATCGCGCTGTCGCTCAAATACCGGGGCCTGCCCAACGTGGTCTTCTCCTACTTCGGCGACGGGGCCACCAGCCGCGGCGACTGGCACGAGGGCGTCAACTTCGCCGCCGTGCAGAAGCTGCCGGTGGTCTACCTGTGCAACAACAACCAGTACGCCTACTCGACGCCGCTCGACAAGCAGATGGCCGTCGCCAACGTCGCTGACCGCGCGGCGGGCTATGGCATCCCGGCCGAAATCGTGGACGGCAACGACGTAATCGCGGTCCATGAGGCGGCGCGTCGCGCCGTGGCCCACGCCCGCTCGGGACACGGGCCGTACCTGATCGAGTGCAAGACCTTCCGCATGACCGGCCACTCGGCCCACGACGGCGCCGACTACGTGGCCCGGTCGCTGTTTGAAGAGTGGTCGAAGAAAGACCCCATCCTGATGCTCCAGAAGTACATGGTCGAGCGCAACTGGGCGACCGAGGTGGATTTCAAGCAGCTCCACGCCCGCATCCTGGCCGAAGTGGACGCGGCGGCGGAGTGGGCCGAGAACTCGCCGCTGCCCGATCCGGCGACTATGCTCGACGGGGTGTATGAATGAGCACCGGGACCACCTACGTGGAAGCCATCCGCCAGGGCATCTGGGAGGAGATGGAGCGCGACGAGTCGGTCTTCGTGATCGGCGAGGACGTGGGCATCTACGGCGGCGCCTTCAAGGTGACCGCCGGGATGTTGGAGCGGTTCGGCGAGCGGCGGGTGATCGACGCGCCCCTCTCGGAGGCGGCTATCGTCGCCGCCGGCACCGGCGCGGCGATCACCGGACTGCGGCCGGTGGTCGAGATGCAGTTCGCCGACTTCATTTCTTGCGCCTACGACCAGATCGTCAACTTCGCCGCCAAGTCCCGCTACCGCTGGGGCGCTGCGGTGCCCATGGTGATTCGCGGTCCCTCCGGCGGCGGCGTGCATGGCGGGCCGTTCCATTCTCAGAACCCGGAGATGCCGTTCGTGCACACCCCGGGCCTGAAGGTGGTCGCCCCCTCGACCGCCTACGACGCCAAGGGATTGATCAAGGCCGCCATCCGGGATAACGATCCGGTGCTGTTCTTCGAGCACAAGGCCCTCTACCGCCGCATCAAGCAAGACCTGCCCGACCAGGACTACGTAGTTCCGTTAGG
>JACQDI010000202.1 GCA_016201195.1 Acidobacteriota bacterium
CGTTCCCTCGGCCTGGAGCTCGTAGGTCGGGAAGCGGCACAGAGGACACGGCAACGGCCCCGGCGCTGGTCCCCCTGGGCCCCCTGCCCGCAGCGCCACTCTCAGCAGGCCGGCATGCGTTTGGGTCTCGGCGTCGAAAATTGCGGCAAATCGCTCCGCAGCTTCCGGGCCGAAATTCGGGAAAGCGGCCACGAACTCCTCGAAACGGCGTGCCCGGTCGCCTTCCGGCAGCCATCCCCGGCGTTCCAGGCGGCCGTCAATCCAGACGTCCCACAAGACACGGTACCGTTCCCGCAAGATGTTTTTCGCCGCCGGGTCGGAAGTGCCGGCCGGCCACTCCGGAGCATAGGCGAAGACCGGGTCGAGCATGTCCGCCACGTGCATCAGCTCGTGACGGAGCCACGGCTGCAAGCGCAGGGTGTCCAGCAGGCGCGTCACCTTCACCCGAATCAGGATGCTACCGCCGGCCGCGGATTCCCTGGGCTTCGCCGCGCGCCACTGGTGCAGATCGGCTCCCTCCTCCTGCCCGGAACGCGCCGGAAAGACGCAGCATCGCCGAGCGCGCCCGGTCAATAGCGGCTGTTCCTCGAGCGCGTCCGTGATCGGGCTTCCCAGTTGCAGGCGCACGAACCAGGCGGCATGGAGTTCCTGAAAGCTCTTTTCTCTCTCCTCGCCGTCCGGTAGAAGATAGAGACGGTCGCGAGATCGGTAAAACTCACTTTCCTGCCGGTCCTCTCGGATCCGCAACAGGACTGTCTCTTCGACCAACTGGGGGTCGAACTCTAGGGAGATGGCGTGCCGGGGTGTCATGTTGCTACCTGGGAACGTTGAGTTGGACCAGCTCCGACTGGTCCCCGCAGGCCATCGGAACGGTTTCTTCCTCGGCGGGCCTCAAGGGAAGCAGCGCCAGGCCGGGCGGGATGCCGAGCCTGCGGCACTCAAGACCAAGGAAATCAAACAGCACGTCTCCCAGAGCGCCGAAGAACCCGCCGGCATCGCATTCTCGAAGGAGACGCGCAAAGGCGGGGCCAAAACGGCCGAGATGATCTTTCAGAAACAGCCGCATCGCCTTTTGGGTTTCCACCAGCAGCTCTGGATCGTTCGCCTCCAAAGCGATGGCCTCCTTGCGGCAAAGAAAATCCAGGAACTCCAGCTCACAACTGACATGATCGGCCCTTTCGCGCTCCACCTCCGCTGTCTCCAGCCCGAAGGCCCTGTAGAATCCCATGATGCGGGCCAACTGCCTGGGCTGCGCGAAGAGACCCTCCTGGCCGTACTCCGCTTCATAAGGACACACCTGGCCCCGAGCTGTGTGGCCGAAGAGCCTCGCATGGGAGGATAGCCAGCCGTCCAGGGTGAGTGCGGACAAGGTCCGTATCCAGTCCGACGTGGAGGCGGGAAGCTCCTCCGTGGCGCACGCACTCTTGCGTGCCGCGCCGAGACTCGTCTCGGCGCCGGTGTCGAGACGAGTCTCGACACGGCAGCCTAAAGGCTGCGCCACAGCGGCCGCCAGAAACCGAGCCGCTTCCGAAAGAGCCACCCTCGCCTCCTCCGAGCGGAGCGAATCAAGCCGTTCTGGACTCGGCCGGCTCAAGCCCAGCGACAAAGCGCTGTAAATCGCGCTCCGGCAGAGCGCCTCGTCCTGAGCAAGCGTGCTCAACAGAACGTCAGAAGGTCTTGCGCACGACGGTTCGCTTGCACAAGCCTTTATTCTGACTTCTGACTCCTGACTTCTGTCTTCTTGTTCAGATCGAGTTCTGGTGTTTGTTGGGACGGACATACAATGGCTCCTCGACCTTGGTGCGGAAAATCTCCTTGCCGTCTTTCCGGAACGCGATGACCGTGTCGTTGTAAATCCGGATGGTCTTGCCGCGGTAAGGACCTTCATAGGCCAGCGGCCCCTCCTCCACCTGGTAACGGTAGATGATCCGGTTCGACCGGCGGAAGAGCTGGAGGACGGCCAACAATTCACGATCCGGATTCTCGTACCGCTCGATGGCGCCATCCACGCCAGGCCCAAACATTTGCCGCAGATACTCCCTGGGCACCCACCGCGGCGGAATATAGAAGCCGTTAGGGGCAGTGCCGAATTGGGGATAGAGGGGCAGAGCCACCTTGGCCACGTGGACCATGTAGTAGAGCGGATGGTAGCGGTCCTCGGCCCAGGTCCCGTCGGGGTTGAGCTTCACCAGGCCCTGCATCCGGATCTGTCCGATGCAGGCCGCCATGCAGCGGGTCTCCATGGGCTGCCCGCCCGTTTCCGGGTCGGTCCCCTCCACCCGCGGATAGCAGGCGATGCATTTTTCCGACACGCGGGTGTTTCCCCGGTACATGGACTTCTTGTAGGGGCACGCCTCCACACATGGACTTCTTGTAGGGGCACGCCTCCACGCACTTCCGGTACCCGCGGCATTCGCTCTGGTCCAGCAGCACAATCCCATCCTCCGGGCGCTTGTAAATCGCCTTGCGCGGGCAAGCCGCCAGGCACGCCGGATACGTGCAGTGATTGCAAATCCGCGCCAGATAGAAAAACCAGGTTTTGTGAACCGGCAGTTGCTCGCCGGTCTGATGAAACTGATACCGCGTCCCCTTCGGACCTACGGCATTGTCTTCATAGATGTTCGGAGACGTCCACTCCTCGTCGGTAGGCAGGTATCCCAGCACGCGCGCGCTGGGCGGCTGCAGCGTCCTGGCGGCGGCTTCAAAGATGGTCTGGCCGGCGAACTTTCCATAGGGCGCCCGGGGATTGTCGGAGGTGGGCCGGTTCCAGTATTGGCCGTCCGGATTCGCCTTTTCCAGCAACTCCAATATCTTGACGTCCCAGAACTGAGGGTAGCCGCCATAGGGCTTGGTCTCCACGTTGGCCCACCACATGTGCTCCTGCCCTTTGCTGAAAGTCCAGGTGGACTTGCAGGCCATCGTGCAGCTCTGGCAGGCGATGCAGCGGTTGATGTTGAACACGAAAGCGAATTGCCGTTCCGGATATTTCCCCTCGTAGGGGTAGCTCATTTCCCTGCCAAGCTGCCAGTTATAGGTCTGACTCATGATTACCCTCGTCCCACTGTTCGTTCTCTGGCGCGTCTTCCACGCCGTGGTGGAAACGGCCCCAAATGTCCAAAGTCTCCCCAATGATGGCCCGGATCTTCTCCTCGCCCAGGGTTCTGAGCGCTCGGTAGGCGCCCGCGTAAAAGGGACTGTGAAACAAGGCGAGCAGGCGCTTTTCCGAGAATCCCATGCGGGCAAACTCTTCGGCGAAGACGTAGGCCATCTCCGTATCGCTCGCCGGACTAGCCGGGGCTTCGACTCCGATCAAGATTGTCGGGTCGGCGGGGTCTGGGTCATGGTAAGGCATCGCGGTCTGCTCCCCTCACGTCCTCCTCACTCTGGTCAGCCGCCCCGCCAGGTACATCTTCATCAAGTCGCTTTCGTTGTCGGGAGTGTAGCCGGTGGTGGCGGGCTTCCAGATTCCCTTGCCGCCCAGGCCGCCCGCTTCGGCTTTGGTAATCCGCACCAGCGTCTCCTTCGGCACTGTGTTCACGGCGTGATTGTCGGCCTCGCCGCCGAAGATGAAACTCATGGAGACCTTCGCCTTGTGGAACAACGTGTCCGTCTGGTGCATGGGCATATGCCAGTTGCGGGTGATGGACTGCTGAGACCCGTAACGCAGGTTGGCCTGATAGCCGGTGTTCTCCGAAAGAGCTCTGCCGTCGGGACGGGTTTCGTGCGCTTTCACGCTTTTCTCCGTGGCGATGTAGGGGGCGTGCTTCATCATCACGATGTTGTAAGGGTAGGCATGGTTGTATTTGACGCGGACCATGCAGCGCGAAACCCGATAGAACGGATCGGCAGGATTGGCGTCCAGGTAGGGACGGTCCGCGGGGTTCGCATCCACATAGACGTAATCCCCGTCGTTGATTCCCAGGTCCCGCGCCGCCTGAGGGTTTATGTGGAGCTGATGCTCTCCGACGGAGGGTGAGCGCTTGTCCAGGCGGTAGGGGTCGCCGAAGTTGGAGTCGTACAGCATGTGCCAGTCCACATTCGACCAGGAGCTATGCACGCGGTGGCGGGTCTTGGGGGTCAGGCACCAGAACTGGAATCCCTTATCCCAGAGGAAATTGCGCGTTTGCTTCACCTGGCCCCAGGGCAGTTTCACGTTGCGGACCGTTCGCGCATCCCAGTGCTCGGCGTTTCGCGCGATCCCGTAGTCATCCGGCCGGATATAGGGGTTGCTGCTCACGATAACGTTCGGCAGGTAAGGGGTCGCCTCCGGGCCTTCCCGGTGTACGATGAAGTTCTCCCCGTATTCGATCGCTTCCGGAATGTCGGCATAGGCGTGGAGGCGCCCGGTGTCGGTGAGGAACGGCTCGTTGTCGTGCACCTGTTCATAGAACGGAATGCGGGGATAGGTGCGGAAGTTCATCAGCGCGCCGCCGGGCGGCCCGTACTTTCCGGCCATGAGGTCGTCGACTTTGAAGCCTGCCGTGGTGGTGCTGGTATCCAGCAAGCGCTGTAAATAGACCTTCCGCTTCCCTTCCAGCTCGAACTTGAAATAGTCCCGGAAACGCTTGTCGCCGGTGACGTCGGCCAGGTTCGCGGCAATTCCGGCCAGGATCGTCAAGTCGTCTTTGCTGTTGAAGACCGGCGGAATGCCCCCCTTCCAGACCTGCAAGAACGGATTCGAACAACTGGCCGTCACCTCCAGGTCCTCGAATTCCAGCCACGAATTGGCCGGCAGCGCGATATCGGCGTACTCGATGGAGGCGTTCATTTGAATGTCGATGGACACGATCAT
>JACQDI010000102.1 GCA_016201195.1 Acidobacteriota bacterium
CTTCTGGTCCAGACCGTACATCCGCTTGGTGGCCTCGCTTTCCTTAGAAAGATCCACCGCCTCCGGCGCGTGGCTCTGCATCCGGCACGCCAGCTCGTAGGAGCTGATGCGCGCCGCCATCTCGGTGTCGGTGTCCGCGGTGTCCAGGTCGTTCATCTTCTGGAGCAGGTCGAGCGTGGCCCGCTGCCGCTGGGGCGTCATCCCCGCCGGAGGCTTCAGGTTCAGGATCGGGTTTGGCCCGCTGCGCAACAGCGTCCCCTGGTAGACCGCCGGCAGGAAACCGGCGCCCCAGCACGGCGTGCCGCCCTCCGGCGTGCCCTCCGGCTGCGGCATCACCACGTAGGCGGGCAGGTTCTCTGATTCGCTCCCCAGTCCGTAGGTGACCCACGATCCCATGCTCGGATACCCCATCAGGATGCGGCCCGTGTGCACCTGGTACATAGCCGGAGCGTGCACCACGCTCTCGGTGTAGAAGCTGCGCACGAAGCAGATGTCGTCCACGCACTCCGCTAGGCGCGGATAGAGCGACGACACCGGGATCCCGCTCTGCCCGTATTTCTTGAACTCCCACGGTGACGCCATCAGCGGCGTGTCCCCGTTGGTGAACTGGCTGGTCACCTTGCCGTAGCTCTCCGGCAGCCGCTGCCCTTCGTATTTCTTCAGCAGCGGCTTGGGATCGAAGGTGTCGATCTGGCTGGGGCCCCCGACCATGTACAGGAAGATTACCGACTTGGCCTTGGCCGGGAAATGCGGCGCCTTGACGGCCAGCGGATTGACCCGCGTTTTCGCCCCCAGGTCGCGCGCCAGCAGATGCTCAAGCGCGATGGCCCCGAAGCCGTTCGCCGCCAGCCGCAGAATATCCCGCCGGCTCGCCGCCGGGCGGATGTGTTCCGGGCGGATGCGCTCAGGGAATGTAAACGAATTCATTGCGATTCAGCAACGCCAGGCAAAAATCCGGCAGAAGCCCCCCTCTA
This sequence comes from Acidobacteriota bacterium, assembly GCA_016201195.1. GTDB lineage: Bacteria > Acidobacteriota > Terriglobia > Bryobacterales > JACQDG01 > JACQDI01. The sequence goes on from JACQDI010000102.1 coordinate 975, forward strand.
GCGAAAAAGTTTTGCGCCATCCCGGTTTCCGCCGGCCGCGGCGCCCGGGCCAGGGCCAGCTTGTACGCGCGCCGCACCTGGCAGCCGCGGTCGCCTCGGCCGCACTCCCGCTCGAGGCGCGCCCCCAGCGCCTGCGACTGCTCCTGCATGAAGTCGCTGTTCATCAGCGACAGTGCTTGCAGCGAGTGCGTGCTTGCCGGCCGCACCGGGCAGGAGGTCATCGTGTCCGGCTGGTCGAAGTTCATCAGGAACGGCAGCCGCACGGTACGCTTGTTCAGCAGGTAGAGGCTGCGCCGCGCATGCTCCGCGCGATCGGGGGTCACCGGCCACAGGTTGTCCGGCTCTCCCTCGGTGAAGATCAGGTCGTAGACCTCCCGCTCAATCGGAATGCGCACCGGCTTGCCTCCCAGGCGCGGGTTCAGCGTTCCGGCTACGGCCAGCACCTGGTCGCGAATCGTTTCTCCCTCGAGCCGCCGCCGGTTCATGCGCCAGTAGAGCTTGTTCTCCGGGTCGATCTTCGATTTCGCCGCAGCGTCCGCTGCCTCCTGCTGGTAGACGCTCGAGAGAACGATCATCCGGTCGATCGTCTTCACGCTCCAGTTCCGCGCCATAAACTCCGTCGCCAGCCAGTCGAGCAGCTTGGGATTGCTGGGCCGCTGGCCGAGCAGCCCGAAGTCGTTCGGCGTTGCGACCAGGCCCGTGCCCATGCGGAACTGCCAGACGCGGTTCACCATCACCCGCGCGGTCAGCGGATGCTCGGGCGAGGCCAGCCAGCGGGCCAGCGCCGACCGCCGTCCGGCGGCGCTGGCGGGAACGCTCGTGCCCTCCTCGGAGAGCGGGCTCAGAAAGCCCGGCTGGACCAGGTCCAGCTTCTGCTTGTAGTCGCCCACTTTCAGGATATAGGTCGGCGGAGCCTCCGGCAGGTTCACCACCGCGAACGCTGCCGGCTTGGGGTCGGGTTGCCCGAGCTCGATCTGATGCATCTGCCGGCGCAAGGCCGCGCGGCGCTCCCGGTCCGCCGGGGGCACCAGGTTGAGGATCTCGTCCCACGTCGGCTTGAGCTGGTCTTCGGCGTCCTTGGCCAGCCGCTTCTGTGCCTCGTTGCGCTGCTCCTGGGGGATCTTCAGCGCCTCGGCGTACTTCGGCTCCAGTTGCGCCATCTTCTTTTCCCGAAGCTGCGCCCGGTAAGGCTTCTCAATCTCCACAAGCTGCGCCGTGATGGGGTTGAGCCGCGTCACGTAGGGAAGGTGGGCCTGTCCATACGCGCGCACTTCTTCCGGCGTGGCGATGTCGATGTCCTTGCCCTCGGTCGCCGCGAACACCGCCTGGAGGCGGTAGTAGTCGGCTTGCGGGATGGAGTCGAACTTGTGGTTGTGGCAGCGCGCGCAACCCACCGTCAGTCCCAGGAAGACCTGGCCGATGGCCGAGGTCATCTCGGTGAGCACTTCCTGGCGGCTCATCTCCTTGTCCTGGTTGCCCCCCACCACGTGCACCGGCCCGCAGCGGTGAAAGCCCGTCGCGATCAGCGCTTCCTTGTCTGCCGGCCACAGCTCATCGCCCGCGATCTGCTCCTGGACGAAGCGGTCGTACGGCTTATCCTGGTTGAACGACCGCACCACGTAATCCCGGTAGCGCCAGGCATGCGTGCGTTCCGCGTCGGCCTCATACCCGTTGGTATCCGCATAGCGGACCACGTCCAGCCACCGCAGCGCCCAGCGCTCTCCGTAGTGCGGCGAAGCCAGCAGCCGGTCTACCGTCTTCTCGTAGGCATCGGGCGAGCGGTCGCGCAGGAACAGGTCCACCTCCCCCGGCCCCGGCGGCAGCCCGGTCAGGTCCAGGTACAAACGCCGAAGCAGCCGTTCGCGATCGAGCGGTGGCGAAGGCGTGAGCTTTTTCTCGCGCAGAGCTTCCAGAATAAAGGCGTCAATCGGCGTGCGGATCCACGAGCTTTCGATCGCCGGCACTTCCGGCCGCACCGGCTTCTGAAACGCCCAATACTTGCGGTCCCCCGCCCCCCACAAAACGGCCGCACCCAGCAGCAGCACACCCAGCCTGGTCCGGCCCCGCGTCATGCACTTATCTTATCTCAACCGGCTCTCAACGTCTGTCTTCTGACTCCTGTATTCTGTATCCTAGAACAAGGCCATGGCCAAGGACGTCATCGTCGCTGCGGATCTCGGTGGCACACCGCTCACCCCCGACGAGCTGGCGGCCATCCCCGACTTTGCCGGCATCCGCAAGGAGATCTGGTCCAAGTTCCCCGGAGCCATCGCCCGCAAGGATTTTCGCCCCGGCGAGCTCTTGATGCGCGAAGGCGAGAGCGGAACCACCGCCTTCTACCTGCTCTCCGGCTCCGTCGAGATCTTCGTCAACAACCCCACCCTGGGCGTTCAGAGCAAGCGCCGCGCCGTCCGCAAGAGCCGGTTCGGCGGCTTCACCAAGATCACCAACTACGTCAAAGGCGTGCCCGACCGCACCGACGGTTCCCGCCCCGTCCGCACCCACATCCCCATGGACGCCTCGGTGGATCTCCCCATGGACAACCCCGTGGCCACCCTCGACGCCGGCGAGCTGTTCGGCGAGATGGCCGCCCTGGCCGCCCTCAAGCAGGAGAAGCTGAAGCGCCCCAAGTTCTACCCGCGCTCGGCCACCGTGCGCGCCAGGACCGACGTGGTCGCCCTGGAGATGCTGCCCAACATCCTGAACAACGTCCTCTACAACGCCCCGGCGTTTAAGGAAAAGCTCAACAACAGCTACCGCACCCGCTCGCTCGACACCCACCTGCGCTCGGTTCCCATCTTCGCCAACCTCAGCCAGGAGTTTCTCGATTACATTCGCCAGCGCGTCGAGCTGGTCGATTTCCAGCCTGGCCAGTTCATCTGCAAGCAAGGCGAGATCGCCGACGCCTTCTACCTCATCCGCCTCGGCTTCGTGAAGGTCTCCCAGGAATTCCCAGGCGGCGAAATGGTTCTCACCTACCTGTCCCGCGGATCCTACTTCGGCGAGATGGGCCTGCTGCCCCCGGCCTTTCGCGTGCGGGCCAGGGGCGCCGCCGCCGGGCAGTTGGCCGAGTGCGTTCTCTCCCGTGAGCCGCTGCTCTGCGGCCGCGCCCCGGAGGGCGAGCGTGCGCTTCCCGTTCCCTGGGACGACTACATTTCGCGCGACCACTTCCGGATGAGCGTCGAGGGCAAGCAGGTCCGCGTCAATCGCCTGCCCAGCGGCAAGAACCCCGTCACCTTCCGCATGCAGCCGGCCAACAGCTTTTTGGTTTCTCCGGGGGAGAGCTTCCTGGTCGGCGGCACCACGTTTGAAGTCCTCGAGGATCCGTCCCAAACCGGCCGCCGCACGGCAACCTGCACGGCCATGGACTACGTGCAGCTCGTGCGCATGAAAGCCGAAGACTTCGCCAAGATGCTGGACCAGTTCCCCGAGGTGGAGGCGGCCGTCACCGAGGTGGCCCGCGCGCGGCGGCAGATGGGCGCCCAGATCCTCAGCCGCGTCCAGACCGTCTCCATGAACGACTTCCTCAAGCAGGAATTGATGCAGGGCCAGAACTTGCTCCTGCTCGACCTGGAAAAATGCACCCGCTGCGACGAGTGCACCAAGGCCTGTGCGGCCACCCACGAGGACCACGTCACGCGCCTGATCCGCGAAGGCCTGCGCTTCGACAAGTACCTGGTGGCCACCAGTTGCCGCGCCTGCATGGACCCGCTGTGCATGACGCGCTGCCCGGTGGGCTCCATCCGCCGCAAGGAATCCCTCGACATCGTCATCGAAAACTGGTGCATCGGCTGCGGCAACTGCGCCATCGACTGCCCCTACGGCAACATCAACGTGGTAGATCTGGCCGGCGGCGGCAAGCAAGCCGAGCCGCGGCCCAAAGCGGTGGTCTGCGACCTGTGCGTGGAATACGCCGAGCCCAACTGCGTGCGCGCCTGCCCGCACGGGGCGGCCATCCGCGTCGAGCCCAAGACGTTCTTCGCCCGGGACCTCGCGGGCATGCAACTGGCTGTGCCGGCAAGCGGTCCGGCCGCGCCCCCCGCTCCCGAGCGGGCGATCGCCGCCGAAACCCGCATCGTCTCCAACATCGCCGACCTGCTGCCCATGCTGCCGCGCCTCCGGGTCCGCTCCGGCCCCCGCACCGGCGCCGTGCTCCAGCTCCGCTACCCCTCCACCTCCTTCGGCCGCGCCCCCGAAAGCGACTACCGCTTCGCCGACGACGAAAAGATCTCCCGCATCCACTGCATGATTCTCTGCGAAAATAACCGCTTCCTGCTGCGCGACATGAACTCCACCAACGGCACCATGGTCAACAGCAACCCCATCACCGAAATCGAGCTGCGCGCCGGCGACGTAATCCAGTTCGGCGAGCTGGAACTGGAGTTCCTAGCGGGAGAATTTAGAAGTTGATTGGAGACAATTGAGAAATTTAGGAATTGAGGAATTGAGGAATGAAGAACCCGGCACTTGGGGCTGCGGTCGTCGCTACCGCAGCGCCCCAGATCTGGGCCGACGAGCTCGGGCAACGCGTTTATGCCTTCGCTTTGCGGGCCATCAAATTGACCGATCGCCTCCCGGAGAAACGTGCGGCTTCCAGAATCTTGGGATCTCAATTGGTGCGTTCCGCTACCTCAGTCGCCGCCAATTACGAGGAAGCACGCGGCGCCGTCAGCCGTCCGGACTTTGTGTTCAAACTGAGCCTTGCTTACAAGGAATGCCGAGAGTCCGTGCTTTGGCTCTGTCTGATCCGAGACGCCGAAATAGTCCGCCCCACACGGATGGCTGCCATAATAGCCGAAGCTCTTGAACTGCGGGCGATCTTCGGCACCAGCCTAAAGACCGCCCGCCAAAGGCGAAGAACAACATGAAGCCGCCAGCTTTCCTCAATTCCTCAATTTCTCAATTTCTCAATTCTTCAAAATGATCGTCGACCGCACCCACGCTACCTGGTTCCGCGCCTCCGCCCTCATCGGCGCGCTCTGCGCGGTCCTCTACCTTTTCTACGCCCTGCGCGCCCCCAACGGCCCCACCGGCGGCTCGCTCGTCGGCCTGATCTTTGCCTTCGCCGGGACCGCGGTCATCGTCTTCGAGTGCCTGCTGAGCCTCCGCAAGAAGTACCCCGCCTCGCCCTTCGGGCGCGTCCAGACCTGGCTGAAGGCTCACGTCTGGCTCGGCCTGCTGGCTTTCCTGCTGATCCTGTTTCACGCCGGGTTCCGCTGGGGCAGCGGCCTGGCCGCCCTGCTGATGTGGCTGTTCGTCATCATCACCTTGAGCGGCATCTGGGGCCTCGCGCTCCAAACCTACATCCCCCGCCGCATGACCGAGCTGGTCACCCGCGAGATCCTCTACGAGCAGATCCCCGGCGTCATCCGGTCGCTGCGCATCGAGGCCGACGAGCGCGTCGAGTTTGTCACCGCCGACCTGGGCGTCGAGGAGGAAGAGGAGGAGTTCCTCCACGCTGGCGGCAAGAAGTTCTACTTCGATCCCGTGCAGCGCAGGAGCGCCGCCGAGAAGGTCGAGGCCGAGCGCCTGCGCCGCAAAGCCTCCCCGCAGATCGCCATCGACGAGGAAGCCACGCGCGCGCTCAGTTCCAGACCGCCGCCTCCGTCACTGCGTATTTTCAATATTTAAGAACGATCATGCCCGTGGCCGCCCACGACGTGCTCCACGACCTGGAGAGCATCTGCGAGGAGCGGCGCCAGCTCGGCGTGCAGGTGCGCCTCCACCATTGGCTCCACGGCTGGCTGTTCGTGCACATCCCGCTGTCGATGGGGTTTCTGGTGTTGACCGCCATCCACGCGGTCATGTCGTTACGGTACTGAAATGGCCAAGGAAGAAAAACCGCTGGAATACGAGCGCCGGATCCTGGACACCAAGGGTCTGGCCCAGCGCCTCGATCTCGCTTACCTGATGCGCCCCCACTGGCTGCGCGCCTGGCGCCGCCGCCTCACCTGGCTCGCGCCCCTGGTGGCGGGAATCGCCGCGGTACCCTTCCTGATCGGCGTGGGCGGCGGCAAAAAGGTCTTCTCCAGCGGCCCTGTTTCCCGCGCCCACTCCATGTATGAGGAAAACTGCGCGCTCTGCCACACCCGGTCGTTCTCCTCGGTCGCTGACGTGGCCTGCAAGAAATGCCACGACGGTCCCATTCACCAGGCCAATGCCGTCGGCGAGGAGCGTTGCGGCGGCTGCCACGTCGAACACCGGGCCCAGGAGCGGCTGGCCGACGTAGCCGACGGCCACTGTACCCGCTGCCACGGCAACCTGCTCGCCCATGGCAAGAACGTCCGCTTGGTGGCCACCCGCATCACAAGTTTCGCGCCCAAGCAGCACCCCGAGTTTTCCGCCGCTCAAAAGCCAGACCGGCGTCCGTTGAAGCTGAATCACGCCGTGCACATGCCCGCGCAGCCGAAAACCATTCGCGGCATGAAGCTGCCTATGCAGTGCAGCGACTGCCACGTCACCGACCGCAACTCGCCCACCGGCGACCTGCTGCCCGTCAACTTCGAGCAGCATTGCCGGTCGTGCCATAAGCGCGAGCTGGAGTTCGACGTCTTCCAATTGCAGGGAGAGAAGGCCGAGCCGGCCCCCCACACCAAAGATCCGAAAACCATCCACCAGTTCATCAGCGAGAGTTACCAGAAGCTGCTCGCCGCCGACCCCGGCGTGGTCCAGAAGCCGCTGGGGCGCGATTTGCTGCCGGCGCCCAACGCCGCCGCCTGGCTCGCGTCGGTGGTCACCCAGTCGGAAGCTTTTCTGTTTGAGAGAAAGTGTAAGTACTGCCACGAGTATGAAGCGGTCCGCAGCGACTTCCCCGTGGTCCAGAAGGTGAACTCGATCCGCGGGCGATACACGGAGGAAAAACCCGAGGGGCAGCCGTGGATGGAGCACGCCCGCTTTAGCCATCGCGCCCACCGCGGCGTGGACTGCTCCTCGTGCCACCGCGCGGCCCGCACCAGC
>JACQDI010000203.1 GCA_016201195.1 Acidobacteriota bacterium
CGGCGCGGCCCGCGCACCCCTTGTGCGGCCGCGAGCAGTTGAACGTCGGCATCGTCCGCGCCGGGGACTACGTGAATCGCCTGCCCACGCCGGCCACCATCACCGGGACCTGGCGCTGGCCGCCTGGTAGGACGCACCAGGATGTACGGGCCGAGATGCAGGGGCTCTGCGACCGGCTGGCGAAGGAATCGGGCCTGGAGTTTCACGTCTCCTTCGAGGGCCAGCGCGAGCCGTTCGAAACGCCGCGCGATCATCCCCTGGTCCGGGCGGTGGAGAAGGCGGGACAGACCGTGACCGGCCGCGCGCCCGAGATCATCGGCATGGCCCTGGTCAGCGACGCCAATTTGTACGCGAACGAGGCGGGGACGCCGGTGGTCTGCTACGGCCCCGCCTACGAAACCGCGCACTCAGACCACGAGCGCGTTTCGGTCGAGTCGCTGGTGCGCTGCGCCAAGATCTACGCCGAGGCGGCGATGAATTATTGCGGGATTGCTGCTTGAAGGGTTCTGTTTCTTCCTGACGCTTTTCTTTTTCGCTGTGGACCTTGGCGGTGGATTGCCTCTGGGCCGTGGGGATCACCTGCCCTGGTTAGCCGATCGTCCTGTCATATTCAGCGTGCGTCCCGATCCAGAACCACAGCACGCCGTCTGAAACCGGCCTGCCGACAGCACGGTGGTGCAGACCGACCCGCGCGGACCAAAACTCGCCGACCTTCTTGAAGTGGAGCGATGGATGTCCAGGGTCCGCCTTCAGCAGCGCAAATGCTCTGTTGGTGGCGTCTCTTACGATAGAAGGAAGAAACTGATAGCATCCCCAGAAATCGGGCGAGGCATAATGATTCACAGCTTGGTAGACTGCCCGGCAAGGTGGTCCCGCAGAGCACGTTCCGCCAAGGCGTCGAGTTTGCCTGCCTTGACGTCAGCTTCAAACTGACGGTCCCACGCTTCGGCATCAAACTTTGCGAACCATTCCCGGAGTGTTGCCAACTCTTCGGGAGCGGTCCGGCAACCCTCTATTGTACCTTGCAGCCCACCAGCCGCTCGGGAGGATGGACTGCCAGTCTGCGCCGGGCCAGTGGGCGCTACCAGCTTGGTCCAGCTACCGACCCGGCGTTCAGCGGCGGCGCCGTTTTTGCGCCGCTCGCTGCAACGGCTCGTTAGCCGGCCGCACGACTCTGCTGATGCTCAGGACCGCACGCAACGCTTGATTCACGGCCGCATCAGTCGGGAAGGCCTCAGCCACCTCAGGGTCTAGGAGCACGAGATTGGTCCCGGCGCGATACTTGTTGACATACTTGCCCCGGACGCCTCCCTTCATCGAGGCGAAGTCGTACTCAGGAAGCATATCATCTGTAAACTTGCGGTTAGCCTTCTTCATAAAACCTTCGTTCGTGGGGTGTTGCCCCCCGGGCAGTGATGATCCGCATCGTGTCGTTGCGCTCCGTGTGCGCCACCACCAAAATGCGCCCGCGGCTGGACATTCCTATGGTTAAGAACCGCGGCTCAAGAAGACTGGAATGGCCCGTGTCGGGAAACGTGGTTGAGAGTGTGTCGTCGAGCACGGTCGCGGCTTCATGGAAATCGATCCCATGCTTCTTGAGATTGGACGCGGCTTTTCTGGGATCCCATTTGAAAACCACACTGTAAGTATACGCTCTCGCCGGCAGAGCCCGTACCGGCGGTCTGGCTCCTGATTAAGTCACAGTGTGGCTTGCCCCGATCGGTTATGCTAGACCTCGATGCCGCAAACGATTCACGATGTGTGCGTGATCGGAGCCGGAGCCGCGGGCGGGGTGCTGGCCGCGACGCTGGCCCAGGCGGGCGTCGACGTGGTGCTCATCGAAGGCGGACCATATCGCGATCCGGCGAAGCTCGACAACCATGCGTGGCCCTATGAGCGGCGGCGGCCGCGGGTGCCGCCGGTCCACGTGGACCCTGCGCTCGAGCCGATGGAGCAGACCGGCCACCCGGTGGGGATCGCTCGCGCCCGGGTGCTTGGCGGACGCACCACGCACTGGAACGCGGTGGCCCTGCGCTTCGCCGAAGCCGACTTTCGGGAGCGAAGCCTGGCCGGCATCGAGGACGACTGGCCGATCGGCTACGCGGAACTCGCGCCCTACTACGATCGCGCCGAGCGGCTGATGGTCGTCTGCGGGACTAAAGAAAATCTGGAGGTGCTCCCGGACGGCCGGTTCATCCGCCCGCTTCGCCCGCGCTGCTCAGAGCGGATCCTGGGCCGCGCCTGCGAAAAGATCGGTCTGCGACTGATCCCGGTGCGCAAGGCCCTGGCCACCGAGCCGGGCCACGGCCGCGCCGCCTGCCATCACTGCGGCCATTGCATGCAAGGCTGCGAGGTCTCGTCCATCTTCAACACCGCCGAGCACGTGCTACCCGCGGCACAGAAGACCGGCCGCTTGCGCCTGGTCTCCAACTCCATGGCGCGCGAGCTGCGAATGGGCGACGACGGCCGCGTGCGCGCCGTCTCGGTGATTCACCGGGAAACGAAGGCCGAGCAGGAGATCCGCGCCCGGGTGTTCGCGCTCTGTTGCGGCAACATCGAGTCGCCGCGGTTGTGGCTCAACTCGAGGCTGCCCGATTCCCACGACGTGGTGGGCCGCTACCTGCACGGCCACATCACCGGCTCGACCATCGGCTACCTGGCGGACCTGGCTGGCAAAGCGCCGGTCAACCAGGACGGCGCCACCGAACATGTCTACATCCCCCGCTTCAAGCGCGGCCAGCGCGACTATGCCGGCGGCTTCGGGTATCAGTTGAACTACAGCTCCTACCTGACGCCGCACCATGCCCGGCGGATCCCCGGCTACGGAGCCGGGTTCAAGCGCCGCGTGCGGGAGATGCAGCCGGGCTTCTCGATGATGGGGGGCTTCGGCAAGGTCTTCGCCGATCGCAACAACCGCGTCAGCGTCCACCC
>JACQDI010000200.1 GCA_016201195.1 Acidobacteriota bacterium
CAGGTAGGCGTTGTTGTCCTGGTCGCAGAGCTGCACGATTTTGCCGTCCACCAGCACCGGCGAAGCGGCCATGCCATGGAGGTTGGTGAAGGGGCCGAGCGGCATCCGCCACTGCTCGTTCCCGTCGGGTACATAGGAAACGAGCCCAAAATCTCCGAAGAACGAGTACACGTTCTTGCCGTCGGTCACCGATGTCGGCGAGGCGCGGTCGTTGAGCTTGTTCAGATGCTCCTTGCGCCAGGCGGGCACGTTGCGCCGCCACAGGATCTTGCCGGTCGCGCGCTCCAGGCAAAAGGTCAGTAGCTTGTCGCCTTCATAGGCCGTGATAAAGATGCGGCTCCCCGCGAGCGCCGGCGAGGAATGTCCCGGAGGCAGCGCCGTCTTCCAGATCACGTTCTTGTTGGGACCAAACTCCACCGGCAGCCCGGTGTCGTCAGAAACACCCGCAGCGTTCGGCCCGCGAAACTGCGGCCAATCCGCAGCCAGCAGCAGCGCCGTCGCGACCAGACCCACGATCCACGTTCTGCGATCCACGATCTATACTATACTGAGCAATTCATGGAAACCAAAATCCAGGCAGCACGCCAAGCCCTCGACGCCTGGGTCCGCGAGATGGTGGAGTGGCATTTCAACCCCGAAACCGGGTGCCCGTTCTGGCTCGACTACGCGAAGACGCTCGGCTGGGATCCGCGGCGTGCGATCCGCACTTACGACGATCTCGACCGCTTCGGCTCTTTCGAGGACGAGTGGCTGCGCGGCGGCCCAGTGAGCCGCTGGGTGCCCAAGGGCTACGCCGGGCGGCCGGTCTACGTGTTCGAAACCGGCGGTTCGACCGGCGTCCCCAAGTCGCGCGTCAACATCGAGGACTTCCGGCTCGACTACGAAGCCTTCAGCGCGACGCTGCCCGACCACGCCTTCCCGCGCGGCTCCGACTGGCTCATGATCGGCCCGACCGGCCCGCGCCGCCTGCGTCTCGCCATCGAGCACCTCTGCCAGTACCGCGACGGCATCTGCTTCATGGTGGACCTCGACCCGCGCTGGGTCATCAAGCTGCTCAAGCGCGGCCAGTATGACCAGGCCGAAGCCTACAAGCAGCACGTGATCGAACAGGGCCTGACCCTGCTGCGCGCCCACGACAACATCCACTGCCTGTTTACCACGCCCAAGCTGCTCGAGGCGCTGTGCGAGAAGGTGAAGCTGAAGAAGGTGGGCATCACCGGCGTCTTCTGCGGCGGCACCGAGATGACGCCCGAGTTCCATCGCCGCGCGGTGGAGGAGTTGTGCGACGGCGTATACTTCGCCCCCACCTACGGCAACACCCTGATGGGCCTGGCCGTGCACAAGCCGCGCCTGCCGGAAGACCACTACGCGATCATCTACTACCCGCCCGCGCCGCGCGCCATGATCGAGGTGGTCGATCCCGATAATCCCGGCCGCGTCGTCGAGTACGGCCAGACCGGCCGCGTGCGGCTCACCACCCTGACCCGGGAGTTCTTCATGCCCCGGTTCCTGGAGCGCGATGAAGCCGAGCGCGAGCCTCCCTACGAGCTGTATCCATGGGACGGCGCGCGCAACGTCCGCCCCTTTTCGGGGTTGCAGGCGAAGGTGGTGGAAGGAGTGTATTGACGCTGTGTGAAGATTCTCGCCCTCACCGCCGGCGCGGCTAACATGTACTGCGGCAGTTGCCTGCGCGACAACGCCCTGGCCGCGGAGCTGAAAGCCCAGGGACACGACGTCATCCTGGCGCCAGTTTACACGCCCACGCGCACTGATGAGCCGAACGTCAGCGAGCACAAGGTCTTCTTCGGCGGCATCAGCGTTTATCTCGAGCAGCACCTGAGCCTGTTCCGGCACACGCCTTGGCTGGTCGACCGGCTGTGGGACTCGCCGCTGGTGTTGAAGCTCGCCTCCCGCAGCTCCATCCCCACCAACCCGCAGTTTCTCGCCGAGATGACCGTCTCCATGCTCCAGGGCGAGGACGGCTTCCAGAGCAAGGAGATCGGCAAGCTGATCCGCTGGATCAAAAGCGAGCCGCCGCCCGACGTGGTCACCCTTCCCAACTCGCTGCTGATTGCGCTTGCCCGGCCGATCCGCGAGGCGATCGGACGCCCCGTCTGCTGCACCCTGCAAGGCGAGGACCTGTTCCTGAGCGGCCTACCCGAGCCCTCCCGGAGCCAGGCCCTCGATCTGATCCGCGCCCACATCGACCACGTGGACGGCTTCGTGGCGGTCAGCGATTACTGCGCGCGCTTCATGTGCGGCTACCTGGGTATTCCAAAGCACAAGATGCACGTGGTCCCGCTGGGCATCAACCTGGAGGGCTACGACCCCTCCTTCCGCTTCCGCACTAACTGCTTCACCGTGGGTTACTTTGCCCGCGTGACGCCGGAAAAGGGCCTGCACCTGCTGTGCGAGGCCTACCACCGGCTGCGACATGGGAGCGAGTTTTCGGGCGCGACCCTCGAGGCGGCCGGGTATCTCGCCCCCGAGTACCGCGGCTACCTGCAGTCGATCGAAGCCCAGATGAAGGACTGGGGCCTGGGCCAGGAGTTCTGCTATCGCGGGGAACTCGACCGGCGGGGGAAGATCGACTTCCTGCGCAACCTGGACGTGCTGTCGGTGCCCAGCACCTACGATGAGCCCAAGGGCATCTTTCTGCTGGAGGCGATGGCCGGCGGCGTGCCGGTGGTCCAGCCGCGCCGCGGCGCCTTCCCGGAGGTTCTGGCCAAGACCGGCGGCGGGATCCTGGTCGAGCCGGACGACCCCGACAGCCTGGCCGAGGGGATCCTCTCGCTGTGGAAAGACCGGGCGCGGCTGGAGCAGCTCGGCCGCCAGGCTGCCCAGGGCGTGCGCGAGCATTACAGCGTGGCTCGGATGGCCGCGCGGGCCCTCGGGGTGTATGGTAGCCTGACATCCGAGCATGCGGACGATCGAGATAGGGCCCGCCATCGAGCGTGATGTCCCGGTGATCCTGGACCTGATCCGCCAGTTCGCCGAGTACGAGCGACTGTCACACGTGGTCACCGCCACCGAGGAGCAGCTCCGCGCGACCCTGTTTGGCGAGCGCCCTTTCGCCGAAACGCTGCTCGCCTTCTACGGCGGCGAATGCGTCGGATTCGCGCTCTACTTCACCAATTACTCAACCTTCGTGGCCAAGCCCGGCCTCTACCTCGAAGACCTGTTCGTGAAACCGCACGCGCGGGGCAAGGGGATCGGCCGCGCGCTGCTGCGGCGTCTGGCTCAAATCGCCGCCGAGCGCGGTTACTGGCGCATCGACTGGGTCGTGCTCGATTGGAACCAGCCGGCCATCGAGTTCTACAAGAGGCTGGGCGCAGTGCCCATGGACGAGTGGACCACCTTCCGCCTCACCGGCGACTCTCTCCGGAGGTTAGCGCTACGATGAACACGGGGCTGCCTTACAGCCCCTCGAAAAAGCCCGCCACCGGCGCGGAAAAGCCGGGGAGCCATTCGATTTGCAGGACCTGGTCTCCACGGAGAAGCCGGGAGGCGCCGCTCGGATCGTAAACGCGCACCGTGCGAGCATCCGGGTAGAGGACCAAAACCGCGCGGCTGCCGTGGGCCAGGTACGACTCGACCTTGCGCTCCAGTTCGGCAGCGGATTCGGAAGAGACTACCTCGACGGCTAGCGCGGGGGCGCCCTGATAGATCCCTTCCTCGGCGGGCTCGGGGATCCGTTCTTTGAGCAGGAGGCAGACGTCCAGAATACGTCCCTCGGCCTCTCCGAGCTGGAACATTGTCTCGGAGTACACCTTCCCGAGGCGATGGCTGTGGTTGTAAACAGTGAAGATCTCAGCAGTGTTAGCCTTGACCCGCTCGTGCCTCTGCCCGGCATTCCCCATGGTCACCACCTCTCCCGCCACGAGCTCGTAGCGCAGTCCTTCCTGCTTGGGTAGCGCCAGGAATTCCTTAAGGGTCAGCGTGGTCGCCGCGGCCGCCATAACTGAAGGTTACCACAATGCTCCTCACCTCCGGGACAGTACAATAGAGGTTTGCTCCAAGTCACCAACCTCACTAAGAACTACCCCACCCCGCGCGGCGCGCTTTCGGTGCTGGCGGGGGTGAACCTGTCGCTTTCGCGCGGCGACGCGGTGTCCATTGTCGGGCCGTCGGGTAGTGGGAAGAGCACGCTGCTCTACATTCTGGGGGCGCTCGAGGAGCCGACCTCGGGCGTGGTGACCCTGGACGGGCGGAACCCGTTCGAGTTGCCCGAGAAGAAGCTGGCTGCGTTTCGCAACCAGGAGATCGGATTCTTGTTTCAGGATCACTGCCTGCTGCCGCAGTGCTCATCACTGCCTGCTGCCGCAGTGCTCGGTGCTGGAGAATGTCCTGATTCCCACCGTGGTCGCCGAGGACCCCGAGGATTACACCGGCCGCGCTCGAATGCTGCTCGAGCAAGTGGGCTTGCAGGACCGGCTGGAGCACCGGCCGCCCGAGCTCTCCGGAGGCGAAAAGCAGCGGGTGGCGCTGGCGCGCGCGTTGATCCGCAAGCCGCTGCTGCTGCTGTGCGATGAGCCGACGGGCAACCTTGACCGCGCCTCGGCCGAGGTGGTCGCCTCGCTGCTGCTCGAGCTGCACCGCAAGCAAGAGACGATCCTGGTGGTGGTGACCCACAGCACGGAGCTGGCGGCGCGGTTCCCCACCCGATTCGAGTTGCGCGATGCGAACCTTCACCCTGCTGGACCTGTTCCTGAAGCGGCTGGGGAACACGGCGTACATCGTCTCGAGCGCCGGCTTCTTCCGCGAAGAGCTGACGGCAGCCTTGCCGGGTTGGTGTCCCCTGATTACGCTCGACGGCCTGGTGACCCACGAAACGAGTGGCCGGCGCGCGGGCCGTGTGATGGTCTACGGCGTCGACGAGCGCTTCTGGAAGTTTCAGGGTTACGCGGGCGAGGCCCCACGGAACTTTGAGATCCGGCTCAGCCCGGCGCTGGCGGAGGAGCTCGGGAG
>JACQDI010000201.1 GCA_016201195.1 Acidobacteriota bacterium
ATGATGACGATGACCTTGCGGCCCTCGCGTTTTTCCAGGCGCTTCGCGGCCAGGTACAGCGCGTCATACACCGAGGTCCCGCCCTCCGGCCGGATGGAAACAATGCCCTTTTCCAGCCGCTCGGGCGACGCCGTGAAGCCCGCCACCTCCTGCACGTAGTCCGAAAAGCGGAAGACCGCAATGCGGTCCTCCGGATTGGCTCCCGACCGCAGCAGGCTCCGCACGAAGCGCAGCGCCGCATTCTGCTCGAATTTCAGCTCCTTGGCCACGCTGGGGCTCGAGTCAAATAGCAGCGCCACCGACAACGGCCGGTCGGTCTGTCGCTCGAAGACGGCGATCTGCTGCCGCACCCCGCCGGCCAGGACGGTGAAATCCTCGCGCTCCAGCTCCCCGGTGGGATCTCCCTTGCTGTTCTTCACCGTGGCCACCACGGTGACCAGCTTGACGTCTACGCGAAAGCTCGCCGTTTCGTGCTGGGCCGCGGCCGTCGAAAGCAGCAGCGCCATCGCCAGGCTCAGCCGGAACACTGCGAGCTTCCTTCCAGGCGGGGGACCGAGGCGTCCCAGTCGCCCTCCACCCAGACCTCGCCGTCGTCGAAATATTCCTTCTTCCAGATGGGAACCCGGCGCTTCAACCGGTCGATGGCTTCGCGGCTCGCCTCGTAGGCGGCCTTGCGGTGCGGGGAGGTCACCACGATGGCCACGCTGGTCTCCCCGATCTCCAGACGCCCCAGCCGGTGAACCATCCCGATGCGATCCACCGCGTGCGTCGCCACCAGTTCCGTACCGATCTCCCGCATCATCTTCAGGGCCAGGGGCACGTAGCAGTCGTATTCCAGTCGCCGCGTGGCTCGGCCCTTGGAGTTGTCTCGTACCACGCCCTCGAAGGTGATCACCGCGCCGTCCCGTCCCCGCGCCAGTCGCGCCGCCAGAGCCCGCGTGTCGATGGGGACGCGGGTGAGGGCGAAATAGTTTCCCGATTCGTCTGCGGCCTCCGCCACCGGGTCGCTGCCCCCGCTCACCGGCGGCAAAAACGCGATCTCATCTCCCTCGCCGACCATCGCCTCCGGCCCGGCAAACTCCTGGTTGCGCGCCACCACGATCGACCCCGACATCTCCTCCATGCGCGGAAAGCGCCGGGCGTACCGCTCGAATACACCGGCCAAACGCGTCCCGTCGGCCACCTCGATCCGCTCCTCCGAGCAGCCCACGAGGTCCTTCAGCATGCCGAAAAAAAGCACTTTCACAAACATGCCCGCGCCAGTCTCCATTGTACCAATCCGGGTTACTCTGAAGGTTATGCGCGAATGGATGCTGATCGACGCGGACGATACCTTGTGGGAGAACAACATCTACTTCGAGCAGGCCTTCGAGCAGTTTTTCGACTTCCTGGATCATTCCCACCTCACTGCCGTCCAGGTGCGCGAGGTGCTGGACGAGATTGAGCTGGCCAACATCAGGCTGCACGGTTACGGATCGGCTAACTTCGGGCGCAACCTGCGGCAATGCTTCCAGAAGCTCGCCGAGCGGCCTTACGACGAGGGTGACTTGAAGGTCGTGCTGGGCTTTGCCGGCGCCATCCTGGAGCGGCCCATGGAGGTGATCGAAGGCGTCGAGGAAACGCTCGACTACTTACAGGACCGGCGGCGGCTGTTGCTGTTCACCAAGGGACATCCCGAGGAGCAGAAGCTGAAGCTCGACCGCTCGGGGCTCGCCCCTTACTTCGAGCATTGCGAAATCGTGAAAGAGAAAGACGCGTCGAACTACCGCCGGGTGGCGGCCTCCCACGGGATGAATCCCTCCGAGACGTGGATGGTGGGCAACAGCCAAAAGTCGGACATCAACCCGGCGCTCGAGGCGGGCTTGAACGCCGTCCTCGTGCCACACCGTCACACCTGGTCGCTCGAAAAAGGCGAGGTCGTTTCGTCGGGACCCGGGCGGCTTCTCGTCGTCGAGCGCTTTTCAGACCTTCGGAAGCATTTCTGATAGGCGCCCAGGTTGAGTCTGTCTTGCTGACGGTCATTGTTCAGTTGATCGTCATTATGGCGGCGGCCCGTATTTTTGGCGCGATCTTCCGCCGCTACCTGGGCCAGCCGCAGGTTTGCGGGGAGATTGCGCCGGGCTCATTCTGGGACCATCCCTGTTCGGCCGCTTCTTCCCGAATGTGTTTCAGTAAGTGTTTCACTCCTCAGTGGGGCCCATCTTCAGCGTTTTGAGCCAGCTCGGGCTGATCCTGCTGATGTTCCTGATCGGGTTGGAGTTCGATTTTGGCCACCTGCGGAGCCACGGGCACGTCGCTGTCTCGATCTCCCTGGCCGGCATCCTGCTTCCGTTCGCTCTTGGACTCGCTGTCGCGCACGTGCTTCACCCACATGTGGGCCAGAATATCAACAAGCTTGGTTTCTCCCTCTTCATTGCGACTGCCCTTATCGATTACGGCGCTTCCGATTCTCGGCCGGATGCTGGTCGAGTTTAACCTCAGCCGCACGCGCCTGGGCTCTCTGGCGATCACCGCCGCCGCAGCGGATGACGCCACGGGCTGGATCATCCTGGCCCTGGTGAGCGCGATTGTCCGCTCGAAATTCAATCCATTCGCGACGATGACGATGGTCGCCGAGGCGCTGGCCTATGCCTTGTTCATGATCCTGGTCGGTCGCCCGCTGTTTGCGCCGGTGGACGGCGAGAACGTTGCGGACGGGGGCCGGGGAAGTCTCGCTCTCGGCCCTGGCGTTCTTGCTGATTCTGATTCTCACCTCGGCGGCGATCACGAATATCATCGGCCTGTTCTCCATTTTCGGGGCCTTCATCGTCGGCGCGATCCTGTATGACCAGCACGAGTTCCGCGAGGCGGCGGTGGGCCGGTTGCGGGATTTTGTCACCGTCTTCTTCCTTCCGGTTTTCTTCACCTACGCCGGGCTCCGCACGGATATCGGAACCATGCACGGCAGCTTGATGTGGGCCCTGTGCGGTCTGGTGCTGGCGGCTGCCATCGCGGGGAAGATCGGCGGCTGCACGACCGTGGCGCTGCTCAACGGCCTGTCGTGGAAGGAGGCTTGGTCCGTGATCTCCATAGGTCTTGCTCGATTATTGTGGCGCTGGCAGGAGCACGAGTGGGTGGGGAAGCCTGCAGCTACAAGACCGATCTGACCTTGGGCAGAGTAACCGCGAAGCATTGGGAAAAATTGGTTGTTCGGCACGACAGAATCGTCTGCAATGGTGGCCGTTGGCGACAGGAACCATGATCTGCGTCCCTGCCGCCTGCGGGTAGAGGTAAAGGGGAAATTTTTCGGGGGCGCCGGGGCCCGAGTCGGGATCAGGGGGCAGCTTTGCGGTTACCGCGCGGGCCGATTATTTGCCGTCTTCAATGGCCGGACTTCAGGCTTTTGCCAAGCAGCACGCTGGCTTCAGCGCACCGACATGACAATCCCAGGCTGGCTCCTCGCATTCCCTACGGTGAGAACAACGGGCGCCTGATCACCCGCAGCCACTCCTTGCGGCACGCGGGCATTGACTTGCAACAGACCGGCAAAGCCGGGCGCAGTTCCAGCGAAAAGAACTTCGGCCGGCCGGCCGCTGATCTGCACGGATACCTCCAGTGCCGGCCTGGGTATGGGCGCGACGGACAGCACGCCCTCGGCACTGGCGGGCGACGTTTGTCCTTCCCCGGTACCGAACAAAATGATGATTGTTCCCGCGGCCGCCGGGTTGGCGGGTGCGTTCAAGCTTCCATCCTGGTTGAGCACGAAGGCGCGGTCGCTCGCGCCGGAGGACACGAAGAGGCCTGGCGCGCTCGCGGCCACAGATACGGGCAGAGCATTTGAAACTCGACCTTGACGAATGACCCGCACCTGGGTCGTCGTTCGACCCTCCACCGTATACGGCACCTGCGCGTTGATCTGGTCGCCTCGCACGAAATACAGTGGGGCCGGAATTCCATCAAAGGTGACCACCGTGCCGGCAATCAAGGTATCGACCCTCCCGGCGAGATTCAGCCTTCCTGAGACGCCTTGGGCCGGCCCAATGGCAGAACCGAAAATGGAAACAATTTCGCCGGGAGCGATCGGGCCTGACGAGAAACTGGCCGCGTTTACCATAGAGGCGAGGGTGGGTTGGCCGCCGGCAGCGGCCTCGAAGTTGGCGGTGATGGTTCCCGCCGCCGGGGTTCCCGTCGTAAAGAGGGCAAGGGCCACGAAATATGTACCGGCCTGCAAGGGCGGAGAGGAGGTCGCGGTGATGACAATGCTTTCGTTGCCGCTCTCCCCGGTAGAGCGGTAATCGGCCACGACTCGCCCGTTCTCCACAGTGGGCTCGGCTCCGAAGCGCACGTACAGATCTACGTCCGCTCCCGGCGTCGAGGTGACCACTCGCACTTCTAGCCGGCTGGCTCCCTGCGGCGCCGTCACCCGATAGGCTGCATTGCCCGTAAACAGGGTGGCATTGCTTACCGCGGACAGCGAAAAGTTGGCCGCCGCTCCAGGGCTCAGAATCCTGGCGCCTGAGGGCGCGGCGGATGGCGCCCGTTCTACGGCGGCCGTCACCGTACCCGTGGCCGGCGCGCCCGTCGTGAACAAGGCGATCGCTATGTAGTACGTACCTGAGAGCAAAGGCGACGACGAGCCGGGAGTGATCGTGATGGTCTCGACGCCGGTATCGCCGATCGACGTGAAATCCGCTACGATTCGACCATCCGCGAGATCCGGCTCGGCCCCGAAGCGGACGAACAGATCGGTATCCACATTAGCAGGCGAAGTCACGATCCTGACCTCCAGCTTGGTGGCGCCTTCCGGCACTACAATCCGATAGGCCAGGCCGCCAACGAACAGACTGGAGGTGGTGACAGCCGGGAGCGAAAAGTTGGCGGCCACACCGGAAGTTAGCGTGACCGGCACATTCGAAGGGCGCGGCGCGCTAGTTGCAGTCTCGACCGTGGCGAGGAGCGTTCCCCGTGCCGTTGTTCCCGTGGTGAAGAGACCCATTGAGATGAAGTAGGTTCCTGGGCGCAAGGGAGGGGTAGAGGTGGATGTGATTGTGATGAGTTCGTTCCCGGTGGGCCCGATCGATCTGTAATCGGCTACCACGTTTCCTCCGGAGATCGCAACTTCGCTTCCGAACCGAATGAAAAGGTCGATATCGACGTCCGCCGTGCTGGTGACGATGCGCACCTGCAGGCGAGTGGCGCCTTCCGGTACAACCATGCGGTAGCCAGATCCGCCTATGAACAGCGTCCCGCTCTGAACTGACGGGAGGGAAAAATCAGCCGGCGTGCCGGAAGTCAGCAGCGTGCCGGTGGAAGTTGTCGGCGGTGGTCCCGATGTCTCGACCGTGGCGGTCACGGTGCCCGAAGCTGCCGTGCCGGTCGTGAACAGCCCCAGGGAAATGAAGTAAGTTCCGGGCCGCAACGGCGGGGAAGAGCTGGTCGTGATGATGATGGTTTCGTTGCCGGTATTCCCGGTCGACCGGTAGTCTGCCAGCACGCCGCCTCCGGAGACGGTTGCCTGGGAGCCGAATCTTACGAACAGATCGATATCCACGGCCGGGGTAGTCGTGGCCACGCGGACCTCCAGCCTGGTGGCCCCCTGGGGCACGTCGACACCCCACCCGGGTGTGATGAGTGCCGGGTTGGCCACCGGATCAAACGAGAACCTCGCGGGCACCCCGGATGTTAGCTGCGTGGGGATCGACCCCAGCGGCGGCGGGGGCGGCTCATTTACCCGCGCTCGATCTTCCAAGAAGTCGCGCAATATGGGAAACGCAACAGAAAACCTGCCGTAGAAATCGATCGGCTCCACATCGCAGGCAGATTGGCTGCCGCTCGGCTTGGTCCCATGGCTCAGCATGCCGGCGATGACGCCGGGCGCGGAAAACACAGGGGAACCCGAGGAGCCACCCTCGGTGATGCCCCTCTGCCAGCGGACCTTCAGGAAATTCTGAGCCGGCAACCCGATGCTGCCGTCCGGGTCCCGAGCACCAAACGAAATTCGCTTGTAGTCACCGGCGGGATGGTGGATCCCAACCATCGGTCCACCCACCGCCGGATCATTGGGCTCCCAGCCTAGAAACAACACTCCATTCGGAACCGAATTGAATAGCAGCAGGGTGGGATCGCCCTCCTGCATGGTTCTGCCGGTCAGGTAACGGGCGCCTAAGGACCGCGGCGAGTTCGTGCGGCTGGGAGGAGTCCCGTTGCAGGTCGAGGTCTGATAAAACCAGAACGCTTGCACCGTGCGGGCCGCTGTATCATCGCTAATGCAGTGTGAAGCCGTCAGAAAGTAGGGTGTGAAGGAGCGGTTCCGGGTGATGAGCAAAGATCCCGAGCAAACCAGAGTCCTGCCCTCTCGTTCGAAGACGATGTGGCCGACGCCTTTAGCCGTTTCCAGCCACTCGGAATAGCAGCTCACGTCCAGGTTGCACGGGGCGGCCCCCTTTACGGAATCGTTCGCATAACGGCGTTGCTCGGAAACCGGCGCGACCTCGCCCCAGAGGTGTGCTATTTCCGTGATCCGGAAAGGCACTCCGGGCGTCCCCGAGTCCGAACCTGCGGTTTCATATTCGATCACCACTGAATCGGCGAAAACAACGTCACTCCAGAATTCGCCGTCGCCAAACACACCAGCACCGGTGTAGGGCCCAAGTACCTGCGGATTGTCGCGGCCGCCGTCATGCAGCCACACTCTTCCGCCTCCCACCGAAAAATCGGCGAAATGCAGCCGGTACCCGACCGCGCCAGGAGAGCGAACCGAAAGACGCCAGAGCCGGCGGCCGTCAGGCAGCGTGTGCCAGTCGCCTGCTTCCGGCCTCCACTCGGTCAAAGGGCGATGGACGCCTATTACTGGTATGCTATTCGTGACCGGGACTGCTGCGCGCTCGGCGCCGGCCAAGGGCGGAAGCCTATACTCCCTTGGTAGAGGCAAAACCGCGGCCAGACCTGGAGGGAGCGCCGCCGCAGCTTTGGGAACGCCTTCCTTTTCGAGCCGGTAGTAATATGCCGGGGCCACGCCAGTTTGCTGGGCTGCGCCCGGCACAACCAGCCCGCCGCAGAAAATCAAAATGAGCCAGCGTTTGGAAGTGGATTCTTTTCGGGACACGACGTCTGCACTATCGACTGACGGAGACCCGCACTTTAGAGGATCTTTCGCCTGAGCGTCTGTTCTAAAAAATTCGGAGACTTTGCCGGGCAACAGCAGCTACTTCCTCGGCCGCGATCCTTCCAGGTGGCGTAGCGACGTCTCCGCTGATACGGCGCCTGATTCGGAATACCGAGCTGGAACCCGAGTTCCTGGCTTCCAGCTTCATGCAGCAGGAGTCGGCGAGCCGTCGATCCTTGAACGGCTCGTCCAAGCTGACAGCCTGAAAGCAAGCCCCGGCTCACAGACTGGGCGCCGCCTTTACTGC
>JACQDI010000213.1 GCA_016201195.1 Acidobacteriota bacterium
GCAGCATGTCGCCGTGCGTTCCCTTGAGCGGCGGCAGGTTCTCGCTTCCCAGACCCGGCTGGCCGCCCGCCCCGTTTTCGCCGGCCGGACCCGAGGCGGTTCCCGGCGGAGACTCGGCCAGGCGGTTGCCGGCCTCGAGCAGGTAGCCGAGCGTGGGCGGAGCAGGGGTGCGCATCAGCGCGATCAGGTTCATCGGATCGCCCCCGGGCAGGGCCGAAGCGGGCAGCTAGCCCTGTTCGGGGGCCGGCGCGGGCATCTGCACCGGCGAGATGTTGGCCGCCGGGACCGGAAGCTGCGGCAGGCGGAAGCTGAACACGGGCGCCGGACCAACCTGTAAATCGGAGATAGCCGGCACGCGGTTAGGTTTCTGCACCATGGGCGTGGCGCGGGGGAACGAAAAAGCGGGGAGGTTGGGCCGCTGCGGCGCCCCCACCATGCGCGATACGTCGAGCGGCGCCGGCCCCTGCGCCCACAACAACGCGGTCGGCAGCGGTGTGGGCATTTCCACGGCGATCTCCGGCGGCTGGTCAGGTTGGATGATCACATCTTTGCTCCCGGATCTTGCCGACACGGGAAGCTGCAACTTGGGCCGATTGGCCGCGAGGGCTGCGGGTTGCACCGGCTTCGCCCCGACCCGTCCTTTGGCTCTCGCCGCCTTCTCGACGCGGGCCCCCTGCGGGCGTAGCGGCTCGGCCGCAGTCTGCCGATCAGGCGCCGTGTAGAGCAATGGCCGCGGCAGCCGAAACTCCATGATCTTGACGTTGTAGCGCCGGAAATCAAACTGAATCTCGTCCGGAAACAGGTACGGCAACAGCGGTGTGCCGAACAGGACACACAAGTGGAGCACCACCGAGAGCAGCAGTCCCCGCGCCGCCGGCGGCTGATCGACAAACACCGTCGAGAACAGCTCACGCTCGACCGGCGCTTTTTCTCCCGCCAGAGCCTCGCTCAGCGGGGTTACGATCTCCACGGCGCGCGAGCGGACGGCGTAGACGATGGCCACCGTGAAGACGGCGGCGGAAAGCACTGCCGTCAGGATGCCGGCCGGGTCGAGTGGGGGGATCATCACAAGCCTCGCGGTGGCCTATCGACAAAAGTGTAGGAGAATGACAGACCCCGTCCCATTAGGCCAACACATTAGACCGGCGGGTGATTTTACCTATGACGCGGGCGTAGGGCTCAAGCCGCGGTTCAGGAAGGTCTCGAATTCTCTGGCGTTTCGTGTTGCCCCGGCAAAGGTGGCGACTACGGTGTCGTCGGGCCGGATGATGGCGTAGTAGGGGATGGCGGTGGTCTGGAAGCGGGTTTCGGCCATTCTCTGGTTGGCTTCCGCGGACGCATCTGTCCCGTCGGTGTAGAGCTCGACCAGCACGTAGTTTTGGAGGGCGGCGGCGATCTCGGGCCGGGTGAACATGTTGGCTTTCATCCAGTGGCAATTGCTGCACGCATAGCCGGTGAAGCTGACAAAGAGGGGCTTGCCGCTCTGGCGGGCGGCTGCGAGGGCTTCGCGGTAGTTGTTCTTCATCCACTTCAACTCGCCCCCCCCGTTCTGGGCCAAGCCGCCTTCAGCCGCCGGCACGTAGGCATCGAGCTCGCCGAGCCGCGCGCCGAACATGCCCGGAATGAGTGAGACGGCCAGCACCAGGATCAGCGCCGCCGCAAACAGCCGCGGCAGACCCAGCGGCTCGTCCTTCTGCTCCTTCAGTTTCAGAATGCCGAGCAGGTAAAGGCCGGCCAGGACGAGCATGACGATCCACACGGCGAGGAAGCGGGCGCGGGTGAGGAAATTCCACTGGTAGACCTGGTCGATGTTGCTGACATATTTCAGCATCGCCGCCAGGATCAGGAAGCCGAGGGTGACCTTGGTGCGCTCGAGCCAGCCGCCGCTCTTGGGAAGACGGGCAAGATAGGCGGGGAACAGGGCCAGCGCCAGGAACGGCGAAGCGAGTCCGGACGAGAAAAAGAACATGCCCAGAATGGGCCAATAGAGACCGCCCTGGGTCGAGCCGGCAAGCAGCGTGCCCACGAAAGGCCCCGTGCAGGCGAAGGACGCCAGCGCGAAGGCCAGGCCCATGATCAGCGCGCCGGTGACGCCGCCCCGGTAGGAGGCGTTGGTGACGGTGGTGAGCACGCCGCTCGGCACGGTGATTTCAAATGCGCCGAGCAGGCTCAGGCCGAAGGCCAGGAACACCGCAGCGATAAACAGGTTCACCCAGGGGTTTGATCCCAACTGCGTGATCCCGAAGGGTCCCAGGATCGCCGTGACCGCCGCCCCCAGCCCGGTGAACAGCACGATCACGCCGATACAAAACGTGAATGCCTGGAACAGGCTCTGCCCGCGGCTGCCGGTCTGCGATCCCAGGAAGTAGGACATAGTGATGGGGATCATCGGGAATACGCAGGGCGTGAAAATGGCCAGAAACCCGAGGCTCAGGGCGACGGCGATGAACTGCCCGAGGCCCTGCTGGGCGGCGGTTGCAGCCACCGGCGCCTGGGGTACTGAGGAGGCTGCTGAAGAAGCCGCGGCCGGAGGCGGGGCTTTGTATTCTATATATCCAGCGGGGATTTGGACCGCGGCCGCTTTGGCCGCCGGGTCGATCTTCAGCGTGGCGGCCGCCGTCTTGCGCACCGGGAAGAGGCAGTTCTTGTCATCACAAGCCTGATAGCGGACCTGGGCGGTGATCTCAGCGGCGCCGCTGCCGGCGGTCTCCATCTCGATCAGGAATTCGATGGTTTTGTCGTAGCTCTCGGTCTCCACCTTGAAATAAGGGTCGTAGGCGCGCTTGGGCGCCGGGACCCAGACGGCCGATTTCCCGACCGCCGGGGAGGGAGCGAGCGCGATGGTGGTGGGGATGGTGGGCTTGGGCGTGGTGAGGGAGTAGAAGTGCCAGCCGGGCTCGACCGTGGCGGTGAGGCGGCCCAGTACCTTCTGGCCTGGGGCGGCTGCGTCCGGCTCGAGTTTCAGCGACCACTTGACGGGGTCGGGCTTCTTGGGGCGCGCGTCGGTCTGGGCCAGCACCAGCCCGCCGGTGAGGAGGCAGGCGGCGAGGATTCGGCTCCACATGGTGACATTCATTGGACGCTTTTACCCGACATTCATTGGACGCTTTTACCCGGGCGAAGGTCGCCTGATTCCAGTGTAGCGAGTCCGATCGCGCCGTGCAGGTTTTCGTCGGGCCGGGGGAGGTCGCCGCCGCCAAACCATAGCCACAGCTTGCCTGGGGTGGCCCACAGGGTGGGGTCGCAGACCACGCGGGAGTTCCATGGCTGGTCGCCGGCGATGGGACTGCCCAGGGCAGCGCGGCGCCAGTGGACGCCATCGGCCGAGCGGGCCGCTCCCAGGCGCCGCTCCTCTCGCTCGTTGCGGCCCGTGTAGACCATATAAAATTCGCCGCCCGCCCGGACGACGGCCGGCTCGCCTAGGCCCCGCGCGTCGAATGAGCCCGGCGGACCGAGGTCCAGAACCGGGTTGGCCATCAACTTCTGCCACCGGACGCCGTCGGCGGAGCGGGCCACGCCGAGACGCTGGACGCCGCGGCGGTTCTGGCCCAGATAATATAAGTAAAAGGTACCGCCGCAGCGGATCACGTAGGGGTCGGCTACGCCCGCTTCGTCCCACGTCCCAGGCGGTCCTGGCTCGAGAACCGGCGGGCCGTGGCGCTCCCAGTGGCGCGCGTCGCCGGAGCCGGCAAGGCCAATGCGGGCCGGCCGTCCCCCCTGGTACCAGTAGAGGAATTGCCGGCCGTCGTGCAGGGCCGAGCCGTTGGCGGCGATGTAATCGCCCTCCCAGGTCGCCCGCAGCGGGGAAAGCACGGGGTTTTGGGCGAACTTTTCCCAGGTCCGGCCGTCCGGGGAGGTCGCCAGCCCGGTGTGCCAGGCCCGGCCATCGAAGCCCGAATAGAGGTTGTAGAACCGGCCGCTCCACTGGACCACGCTGGGGTTCAGCACGTCGACCGCGTCCCAGGCGCCGGCCGGGCCGCGGATCAGTACGGGCGCCGGCTCGGCGCGCCAATGCCAGGATTCAGGAGCAGCCACGCCGGGAACCGCCGCGCAGCCCTCCACCATAAACGCGGCCTGTTTGGGCGGCGCGCAACCGGCTGCCACGAGCAGCAGGAATGGAAAAATGGAGAGATTGAGAAATTCAGTAGTTCGCCCCATCGCCAGCAACTTGCGCTCTCGGCCCTAACCGTTGTACAACATTCTTCGCCCCTGCGGCAGGTGAAACCATGCGACGCATCAGTCTTCCTTTCTCAATTCCTCAATTTCTCAATTTCTCAATTTCGCTCCTGCTCTGCCACGCCGCGCTGGCCGCGGCCGACAAACCCAACACCCTCACCCGCCAGGATAAGAAGGAGGGCTACATTCTGCTGTTCAACGGCAAGGACCTCACCGGGTGGGAGGGCGAGCCGGCGCTGTGGTCGGTGAAGGACGGCGTTCTGGTGGGTTCGACCGAGGGACATCCGCTCCAGCACAACACCTTCCTCATCACCAAGGATTCGTATTCCGACTTCGTTCTGAAGCTGGAGATCAAGCTCCGCAACCACAACAGCGGGATCCAGTTCCGCAGCAAGCGCGCGCCGGAGTACGTGGTCTCGGGCTACCAGGCCGACGCCGCGGAGGGCAACTGGTGGGGCAGCCTCTATGAGGAGCGCGGGCGCGGTGTGCTGGTGAACGGTTGGAAAGGCAAGGGCGAGAAGGTCGTCAAGGCCAGCGACTGGAACCAGTATGAGATCACCGCGCGGGGCAACCACATCCAGCTCAAGCTGAACGGCCTGGTGACCGCCGAGCTGGACGACGACAAGGCGCGCGATGGGATCATCGCCCTACAGCTTCACCAGGGCCCGCCCATGCAAGTCGAGTTTCGCAACATGAAACTGAAGAAATTCTAGGAGCGCACGCCATGAGCAAACGCACTTCGATAGGCTCCTGGGCCTACACCATCGGTCCCTACGCAGCGAACCCGATCGACTTCGACACGGTCTGCGAGAAGCTGAAGGCGCTCGGCTTCGACGGGGT
>JACQDI010000214.1 GCA_016201195.1 Acidobacteriota bacterium
CTCGGCACTGTCGGCCGACGGAGTGACGATCGACTCCTTGAGGCCGGCCAGCGCACGCTGGGCGCCGATGCGCGTCAGGTCGGGCCCCAGCCGGCCGCCCCGCCCCGCGATCATATGGCAGCCGGAGCAAGCGCCCTTGCCCCAGTAGATCTGGCGGCCGTTTTCGGCGTTGCCGGTCACCTGGATGGCCCCCGCCCCTGCGGCCAGCGAGCGGATAAAGGCCACCAGCTCCCGAATGTCGTTCTGGTCCCATTGGTCGCCAAACGCGGGCATGCCGGCGCCGGGAACGCCCTTGGCGATGGTGCGGGCGATATCCTCGTCGTTGCCTCCGTGCGTCCAGCGGCCGGACGCGAGGTCAGGCCCGCGCCCGCCGCGCCCCAGACGGCCGTGGCATTCCGAACAGTAAATACGGAAGCGCACGGCTCCGGCGGCCACCGCATCGGACTGGGCCGCGGCCTGAGCTGCGAGTATGAGCAGAGCCAAACCGAACTTTATGACCATTGCAGATTGAGTGTAGCATTGGAGGTGCGTGAATCTCATCGAGCTGTTTGACCATTCCTTCACCGGGCGGCGGGACGCGATCGCCCTCGAATTTCGAGACCGCGCTTTCACTTTTGGGGAGATCGACGCCCGCAGCAACCGCATGGCCCAGGCGCTCGCCGCGTGCGGGATCGAAACCGGAGATCGCCTGTGTGTGTACCTGGCCAATTGCGTCGAAATGATCGACCTGTACCTGGCCTGCACCAAGCTGGGCGCGATCTTCGTGCCGATCAACATCCTTTACCGGGAGCGGGAGATTACCCACATCCGGACCGACGCGGAGCCCAAACTGTTTGTCACCGCCAGCGAAGCGGTCGAGCTGGCCCGCGCCGCGGAAGGGCTGCCGGCGGAGCGGCCCAACGCGGCGCTCGACGCGAGCACTCCCGCCGCCCTGGTCTATACTTCCGGCACTACGGGCACGTCCAAGGGCGCCATCCTCACTCACGGGAATTTTTTAGCGAACGCACTCAATGTTTTGGAGTGCTGGCAAATTTCGGAGGCCGACAGCCTCCTGCTCCACCTGCCGCTGTTTCACGTGCACGGGCTGGGTAACGGCCTCCACGCGTGGCTGGCGGCTGGGCTCCGGATGCGTATGCTCGAGCGCTTCGAGCACCAAACGGCTGCGGCGACCTTCCTCGATTTCCGTCCTACACTGTTCTTCGGCGTGCCCACCATGTATGTGCGCCTGCTCGAGACGCCGCCGGCTGTGGCCCGTGAGATCGGCGGCTTCATGCGACTGTTCGTCTCCGGCTCGGCTCCACTCCCGGCCCAGGTGCTCGAGGAGTTCGAAGCACGCTTCGGCCACCGGATTCTCGAGCGCTACGGGATGACCGAGACGCTGATGAACATCAGCAATCCCTACAGCGGCGAACGGCGTGCCGGCACGGTTGGGCTACCCATGCCCGGCGTCGACATCCGCCTGCTCGATGACCAAGGCCGGCCCGTGGCCGACGGCCAGACCGGCGAAATCTACATCCGCGGCCCCAACGTGTTTGCCGGCTACTGGAGGCGCCAAGAGGCCACTCGCGCTGCCTTTGTCGACGGCTACTTCCGCTCGGGCGACCTGGCTGTGCGTTCCGCAGACGGCTACTACACGCTGCAAGGTCGCCGCAGCGACCTGATCCTCTGCGGCGGCTTCAATATCTACCCCCGGGAGATCGAGGAGTTTCTGCTCGAGCAGGAAGGAGTAGCGGAGGCGGTGATCGTAGGGGTCCCGGACCCCGTCCGCGGCGAGGTCCCCGTGGCTTATGTCGTCACCCGGCTGGATCCCGCCACCCTCGAAGCCCGCTGCCGCGAGAAGCTGGCGTCGTTCAAGGTGCCCCGCGCGTTCGTGCTGCTCGACAAGCTCCCCCGCACCGCGCTAGGCAAAATCCAGAAGCACCTGCTGCCGAAAGTGGTATAGTGATTCGCAATGACTCGCCGCACATTGCTCGCAGCCGGAGGAGCCCTGTTGCAAAACAAACGCAAGGATGACATCTACCAGTTGCCGCCGAATCTCCCCGTCCCGGTGGATGACGGGGCCTGCAAACACTTGCCGGGGCTGGCCGTGCCTTCCATCCCGTTGCGGTCAACGGCGAATCGCCGGGTCGACCTGTCCAGGATCTCCGCGGCGCGCACGGTGGTCTACTGCTACCCGCACACTGGCAAGCCGGACCAGGACCCGCCGCCCGGCTGGAACGACATCCCGGGAGCGCGAGGATGCACGCCGGAATCGTGTTCCTTTCGCGAACACCATAAAGAACTGCTGGCGCTGAGGGCAGAGGTGTTCGGCCTCAGCACGCAGACCGCCGAGTATCAGCAGGAGCTGGTCCAAAGGCTGCATCTGCCGTTCGAGGTCTTGAGCGACGCGGAGCTGGCATTCACCAAAGCCCTGCGGTTGCCGACGTTCACCGTACAAGGAATGATCCTGATCAAGCGGCTGACGCTGGTCCTGTCCCGCGGAAAGATTGAGAAGGTGTTCTACCCCGTGTTCCCGCCCGATAAGCACGCCCAGGAAGTGATCGCCTGGCTCCGGGGCTAAAGCTGTTCACGCCAACCAAACCCTTTGCGTTCTTTGCGCCCTCTGCATCTTGGCGTGTGCTACCCGTCCACGTACCGCCGGAGATCGTCGGGGCGGAAGCAATGAGCAATCGCCGTCTCCCGCTGGATCCGGCCCCCCCGGACCAGCTCGGCGAGCGACTGCTCCATGGTCATCATGCCGTCGGCGCGGCCCATGGAAAGCTGCTGCCGCAGCATGTGGTCCTCCCCCCGGCGGATCAGGTTGCGCACGGCGTCGGTGCCGATCATGACCTCGACCGCCGGGTAGCGGCCCTTGCCGTCGGCCGCCGGAACCAACTGCTGGGCGACGATAGCCAATAGCGCCAGCGACAACTGCTGGCGGATCTGCGGCTGGTTGGCGGCGGGAAACGAGTCGAGGATCCGCGAGACCGCCTGGGACGCGTCGTTGGTGTGGAGCGTCGAGAGCACCAGGTGGCCCGTCTCGGCCGCGGTCAACACGGTGGTCATCGTCTCCGGGTCGCGCATCTCGCCCACCAGGATCACGTCCGGGTTCTGGCGCAAAATGCTGCGCAGCGAGTTGACGAAAGCGGGTGTGTCGTGGCCCACCTCGATCTGCTCGACGATCGAGCTGCGGTTGAGGTGCTGGTATTCGATGGGGTCCTCGATGGTGACGATGTGGTCGCGGCGCCGTCCGTTGATCAGGTCGATCAAGGCGGCAAGCGTGGAAGTCTTGCCGCAGCCGGTCGGCCCGGTGATCAGCACCAAGCCCTGCCGTCGCTCGACCAGCCGGCTTAGGGTCGCCGGCAAGTGGAGCGAATCGAGCGAGGGGATACGGGCGGGCAGCATGCGAATGCTGGCGGCGAGCGTGCCGCGCTGGTAGTGGATGTTCGCCCGGAAGCGGCCGATCGGGTCACGAACAAAACAGAAATCTACCGACTTGTTCTTTTGCAGCTCCTCGTACCGCTGTGGCTCGAGCACGGGCAGAACCAGGTTGCGCACCTCGTCGGGAGCGAGCGGCGGACCGGCCGCCGGCGTGAGCGAACCGTTCACCCGCAGGGCAACCGCCGAACCGGCCACCAGGATCAGGTCCGAAGCGTTCTGCCGGCCGGCATAGGCGAGGAGCTGGTCGAGAGAGGTGGAAGGAGCCGGAACGCGCTCCTTCGCGGCGCCGGAGGGGGCGGCGCGGTTCAACTCCTCCACGATGCGAGCGAGTTCGTTGTCGTACCCGGACATTATTGCAACCCCGCGAGCTGCCACTTCCGCACAGTATCCTTGACGAGCCCCGCCACCTTAGCGTTGACCCTGCGGAAGTATTCTTCCGCTTTCCGCTGGTCGAAATCCTTGGGATAGCCCTGGCCGGGCTTGTAGAGGCCGATCGAGGAAGGGAAGGGAACCGCGTCCAGCAGCCGGTTGCCCGACCACTTCGGCTGGGCGGCGGCGAAGGAAACAGCAGCAAGCAGCACCGCAATCAAGCGAAGCATTATCACCACCCCCAACTACAGTAAATCAACAAATCACCAAACCACCAAATTTAAAGGTCCCCCAATATCTCCAGGTACCGGGTTACAGCCACGATGCCGTTGAAGAAGTTCGGGAGATGCAGCTTCTCGTTGGGAGCGTGCAGGTTGTCGTCCGGCAGGCCAAAGCCCATCATGACGCTGGGGATCCCGGCGTACTGATCGAACAGACCCACGATGGGAATCGAGCCTCCGGAGCGGATGTAGACCGTCTCCTTGCCGAACACCTCGCTCATAGCCGCAGCCGCGGTCTGGATGAACCGGTTGTCGGTGGAAACGAGCGACGGGCCGGCTGAGTTGAGCAGCGTCACCTTGGAGCGCGTGCCTCGCGGGGTTACCTGGACTACATATCGCGAATACTGCTCAAAGGCTTCCTGGGGGTCCATATCGGCCACCAGGCGCATGCTGATCTTGGCCGTGGCGCGCGCCGGAATCACCGTCTTGGCGCCTTCGCCCACAAAGCCCCCGCGGATGCCGTGAACCTCCAGTGTGGGCCGCGCCCAGGTGCGGTCGAACACCGAGCAGCCAGGCTCGCCGGTCAGCTCCGAAACGCCGACTTCCTTCTCCCGATACTGCTTTTCGTCGAAGGGGAGCCGCGACCACGCGTCGGATTCGGCCTGGGTGGGCGGACGGACGCGGTCGTAAAACCCGGGGATCAGGATCTTGCCGTCGCGGCCCTTGAGCGCCGTGACAATCTCGGCGATGGCTTGCAGCGGATTCGGGGCCGCGCCGCCATAAATCCCGGAGTGCAGATCGTGGTCCGCCCCGGTGACCTCTAGCTCTGTGTACACGATGCCCCGCAATCCGATGCACAGGGTCGGCAGGCCCGGGGCGAACATCTCGGTGTCGCAAATGACGACCGCGTCGGCGCCGATGCCGCGGCCTTTCTGCTGGATGTAGCTTTCGATGTGGTGGCCGCTGATCTCCTCTTCGCCCTCGATCAGAAATCGGACGTTGACTGGGAGTGACCCGCGCGCACGGAGCAGTCCGGCGATGGCCTGGATGAGGATGTAGGTTTGGCCCTTGTCGTCGGAGGCGCCGCGGGCGAAGATATCATCGCCGCGAATCGTGGGCTCAAACGGCGGCGACTTCCACTCCTCCAGCGGGTCTGGCGGCTGCACGTCGTAGTGGCCGTAGAGCAGCAGCGTGGGCTTGCCACGGGCTTCCAGCCACTCGCCCGAAACCAGCGGGTTGCCCTCCCCTTCGATGAGGTGAACACTGCGCATGCCCGCCTCGCGGAGCTCCCGCGCCACAAAGTCGGCCGCCCGGCGAATGTCGGGCTTGTGCTCCGGCAAGGTGCTGATGCTTGGAATGCGCAGAAATTCCTGGAGCCCATCGAGGAGTGCTTGTCGGTTCATTTCCATGGAAACCTATGGTACACCAGAATCGGATATCCAGAAGATGAACCTCGAACCGATTCGGAAGGCCCGCGACCGGTTGGCCTCGATACTCACTCCCACGCCGCTGATGCGTTCCGTACCGCTGACCCGGGCCATGGGCCGCACGGTTTGGCTGAAGCTCGAGACCCAGCAGCCGACCGGTTCCTTCAAGGTGAGGCCGGCGCTCAACGGGGCTCTAGCGCATCTCGAGCAAAGCCGGCGCGCCGGTGTGCTGGCGTCTTCGTCCGGCAACTTTGCCCAGGCCGTGGCCTACGCTGCGCGCGAGCTGGGTCTGGACGCGCAGATCGTCATGATGGGCAACTCCTCGCCCTACAAGATCGCTGAAACGGAGGCGCTGGGGGCCAAAGTGGTGCTGTGCGGCAACACCTTCGAGGACCGCTGGGAGACGACCTACAGGCTCCAGCGGGAGACCGGGCGGGTACTGCTGCATCCCTACGACTCGGAGGAAACCATCGCCGGTGACGGCACCCTGGGCCTGGAGCTGCTCGACCAGTTGCCGGGCGACTTCACCGTGGTGGCGCCCGTGAGCGGCGGCGGACTGATCTCCGGCATCGCCACCGCGGTCCGGCTCAACCGGCCAGGGTGTCGGGTAGTCGGGGTGCAGCCCGAAGCCAATGCTTCGATGGCGCGTTCGCTCGAAGCGGGGCATCCGGTGAATGTCGGCCCGGTGCGCACCGTGGCCGACGCGCTGATCGCGTCGACGCCCGGCAAGCACACCTTCGAGATTGTCCGGGACCGGGTGGAGCAAGTAGTCTTGGTCACCGAGGAGGAGATCACCACAGCCGTGCGCGAGCTTGCCTGGAAGCAGAAGATCATCGCCGAGCCGGGGGGAGCGGTGGGGGTCGCCGCACTACTGGCGGGGAAGATTCCCTCCGGGAGCCAGGACGTCGTCTGCGTCATCAGCGGAGGCAACATCCAGCCCTCTACGCTGCTACAACTGTTGACTCCACCGCAGTAGACGATAGTCGGTCCCCCCGCCTCGCTGCCAACTGCCTACTGTTTCTCACTCCTCGTCGCGCAATTGTTGATGGATAGCAGCCAGCTTGGCAGTGGGTAAAGTGAGGAAAAGATCGACCTGGGCCGGATCGAACTGGGTGCCGCGGCATTGGCGGAGTATCTCGAAGGCCTGCTCGAAGGTTTGCGCCTGGCGGTAGGGGCGTCTGCAAGTGATGGCGTCCACCGCGTCAGCGATGCTGAACAGCCGGGCGCCGACGGGAATCTCCTCGCCGCACAAGCCGCGCGGGTAGCCGCTGCCATCGTAGTGCTCGTGGTGGGCGTAGACCACCTCGGCCACCTCCCGCATGCCCGGGAAGGCGGCGAGCAACTGGAACCCGATCAGGGGGTGGGTGCGCATGACCTTCCATTCCTCTTCATTGAGCGGCCCAGGCTTCATCAGTACGTTGCGAGGGACGGCGATCTTGCCGACGTCGTGCAGCAGGGCGCCCAGCCGCAGATTCCACAGCGGCCCGGAGGTCAAACCATAGGCCCGGCCAAGCAGGGTGGCGTAGGCGGACACGCGCATCGAGTGCTGCATGGTTTCGTACCGCTTCCAGACCAGCGATCGGAACAACTCCATAGCCGGGTCCGGCTGGCTTTCGCTGAGCAAGTCGAGCTGGCCCCGGTTTTTGTACTGGGCCAGGAAACGCGCGAGCGCCACCTGCACCGCGGCCCGATCCGGTTCCCCATTGCTGCGGAGGTGCCGGGCCACGATGGAAATGACCTCAGCCGGCTGGGCCGGCTTGAACAGGTAGTCGCTGGCTCCCGCCCGCACCGCTTCCAGAGCCATGTTCGACTCGTAGTAACCCGAAATCAGGATCACCGGCATGCTCGGGGAAAGGGAGCGTACCCGTTTTAACAGTTCCAGGCCGTCCAGGCCGGGCATGCGAATGTCGGTGAGGACCAGGGCCGGGGGTTCCGCCGTCTCCCCCATATAGTCCAGGGCTGCTGAGCTCTCTGGAAAGCACTTGCAATCATACCCTTCGAGGGTCAGCACCTCGTTCAGGTAGTTGCGAACCCCCTCCTCGTCGTCCACGACGACAACGGTGTTCCCCGCATCACCCATCACCCTTCTTATCGACTGTCAGCACCGGCGACTTGATGGTGTATATTGGTCTTTTCTCGAAAAGGGGAGAGGGAGTCAGGAGACAACAGTCAGATTCGCCGGAGCTTGGAGGGGTTGTTCTGCCTCCTAACTCCTGTCTCCTGAATTCTGGGTCACTCGTGAGGGGAGCTTGGAATGAAGGCTAGCAAACGCTATCATCCGTCGCGCGAATTTTCGCAGAAAGCCCACGTGCGCAGCATGGGAGCTTACAGGAAGCTCTACCAGCAGGCGCTGGATACGCCCGAGGAGTTCTGGGGCGCCCAGGCCGAGCGGGAGATTCATTGGTTCCAGAAGTGGAGTCACGTCTTCGAATGGAACCCGCCCTTTGCCAAGTGGTTCGTGGGCGCCAAGACCAACATCTCCTACAACTGCCTGGATCGCCATCTCTCCACCTGGCGAAAGAACCGGGCGGCGATCATCTGGGAAGGCGAGCCGGGCGACCAGCAGGTGCTGACCTACCAGGAGCTGCATCGGCGAGTTTGCCGCTTCGCCAATGTGCTGAAGGGTCTCGGGCTCAAAGCCGGCGATACCTCAATCATCTACATGCCGATGATCCCCGCGCTGCCCATCGCCATGCTGGCCTGCGCGCGGCTGGGGATCGCCCACAGCGTGGTGTTCGGCGGCTTCTCGGCCGAAGCCCTCAAGACGCGGATCCAGGACCTGGAGGCCAAGGTCGTCATTACCGCCGACGGCGGCTGGCGCCGGGGCCGGGAAATCCACCTGAAAGCGACCGCCGACGAGGCGCTTGCCGACTGTCCCACCGTCAAGGATGTCGTGGTTTGCCGCCGGACCGGCCACGAGGTCGCCATGCACGCCGGCCGCGATCACTGGTGGCACGAACTCGAGCAAAGCGTCTCCGAGGTATGTGAAGCCGAGGTGCTCGATTCCGAGACGCCCCTCTTCGTCCTCTACACCTCCGGGACCACCGGCAAGCCCAAAGGGATCGTCCACACCACGGGCGGATACATGGTAGAAGTGGCCTGCACCATGAAGTGGGTGTTCGATCTGCGCGAGGAGGACACCTACTGGTGCGCCGCCGACATCGGCTGGGTCACCGGCCATAGCTACATCGTCTACGGCCCGCTGATGGAGGGGGCCACCACGGTCATTTACGAAGGCGCACCCGATTATCCGCAACCCGACCGCATCTGGCGAATCATCGAGAAGTACAAGGTCAACATCCTCTACACTTCACCCACCGCCATTCGCGCCTTCATCAAGAACGGCGAGCAGTGGCCGCGCAAGCATGACCTGTCGAGCCTGCGGCTGTTGGGGTCGGTCGGCGAGCCGATCAATCCGGCGGCCTGGGAGTGGTACCACAAGGTGATCGGCCACGAGCGCTGCCCGATCGTGGACACCTGGTGGCAGACCGAGACCGGCTCGATCATGATCTCACCCATGCCCGGCGCCATTCCCACCAAACCCGGCTCGGCGACCGTTCCGCTGCCCGGCATCGTCGCCGACGTGGTCGATCTGGATGGCAACACGGTCGAGCCAGGCAAGGAAGGCTTTCTGATCATCCGCCGGGCGTGGCCGGCCATGTTCCGCACCCTGTACCGCGATCCCCAGCGCTACGGAGATCAATACTGGCGCCGGATCCCGGGCAACTATCTGACCGGCGACGCCGCGCGGCGCGACAAGGACGGGTACTTCTGGATCCTGGGGCGCGTCGACGACGTGATGAACGTCAGCGGCCACCGGCTGAGCACCATGGAGCTGGAGTCGGCGTTGGTGCGCCATCCGGCGGTGGCCGAGGCGGCGGTGGTTGCCCGCCCGCACGAGATCACCGGCCAGGCAGTGGTGGCCTTCGTCACCCTCAAGCACGGCGGCGGCGACGGCAAGGATCTGGTCGAGGAGCTGCGCTCCTGGGTCGGCCACGAGATTGGCAGCTTCGCCAAGCCCGAGCAGATCCGCTTCGTCGAGTCGCTCCCCAAGACCCGCAGCGGCAAGATCATGCGCCGCCTGCTCCGCGAAATCGTCACCACCGATAAGGTCGCCGGCGACATCACCACGCTTGAGGATCTGTCTGTCATCTCCCGCTTGTCGAGTCAGCAGGAGGAAGAAAGCTGACAGGCGCGGGGATTTGTTCGCCAAGATGCTCATGATGGCCGTGCTCGAGCAGCACACCGGCTACGTGCTGCAAAAGGAGATCCTGCGCCGCCGGTGGGTGTTCAAGACCGTGGTCATGCGCGACACGCGGAGGTTTTCCATGGACGCGGGGGACCAGCAGGAACTCGACGAGATTTTTGAAGTTCTGCGTCCCTATTTGCGAGTCTGACCTATGCGCCTTTCTCTGTTGCTGGCCCTGGTGGCCCTGGCGGCGTCGGCCCAGGACCGCCCCTTTCACGAAGCCGAGCTGATCTTCCCGCTCGAATCCTGGCACAATCACGCTTCCTCGATTGTCGAGCTGCCGAATGGAGACCTGTTCGCCTGCTGGTACCACGGCTCCGGGGAACGGACGGCGGACGACGTCATCGTGGAGGCCGCCCGGCTGGCTCGCGGGCAGAAGACCTGGAGTCCCCGGTTCACGCTGGCGGACACGCCCGGGTTCCCTGACACTAATCCGGCGCTGTTCCTCGATTCCCGACAGAGGCTGTGGCTGCTGTGGCCGGTGATTCTGGCCAACGAGTGGCACACGGCGCTAATGAAGTACCGGATCTCGTCAGACTATCTGCGGCCGGGCCCTCCGAAATGGGAACTTAGCGACAATATGCTCTTTGTTCCCAGGAACTTCTCGGCAAAAGTGAAGGAAGTAGTTCAGCCGACTTCCGAGCGCGCCCGCCGCCTGCTGGAGCGCGCGGAGGACAAGTACTTCTCCCGCCTGGGCTGGATGACCCGGGCCCATCCGGTCGAGCTGCCTTCGGGCCGCATCCTTGTGCCGCTTTATTCCGACGGCTACTCGTTCTCGCTGATGGCGATCAGCGACGACGGCGGCCTGACCTGGACCAGCAGCGAGCCGCTGGTCGGCGCGGGCAATATCCAGCCTACGATCGTCCGCCGGCGCGACGGGACGCTGGTAGCCTACATGCGCGACAATGGGCCACCGCCGAAGCGGGTGCACAGGAGCCAGTCCAAGGATGACGGCGTCACCTGGTCGCCGGTGGTCGATACCGATATCCCGAATCCGGGTTCGGGCCTGGAAGCCATCGTCCTGCGGGACGGGACCTGGCTGCTGATTTACAACGACACGGAGCGCGGCCGCCATTCGC
>JACQDI010000215.1 GCA_016201195.1 Acidobacteriota bacterium
CGACCGGCGACGCCGAGTTGCGCCTGGCGGGAAACTTCGACGACACACTGGTTTACAACAACACCTTCTACGCAGACCAGTCGAGCGGCGTGCTGGTCTATTCCGGACGGGAAGCCGCCGGCGCCGCTCAGGGCGCCGATGCCGTCCCCGACCGACTGCGCCTGCTCAACAACATCATCGTCCACCTCGCCAGGATGCCCGGCCTCTACCCGCTGCGCGTGGTGGACGCAGATCTTACCACTGACTACAACAACTGGTTTCGGCCTGCCGGCGGAACGCTGGTGAGCTGGAACGGAACTGGCTTCGTCTCGCTCGATGAATTTCGCAGCAAGAGCGGCCAGGAGCGCCACGGCGTCTCCCTCGATCCCCGCTTCGTTTCCGCCGACAACGGCCACTTCTGGCTGCGCGCCGTTTCTCCGATGATTGGCCGCGGCCTCGCCGAAAACGGCGCCTCCGTCGACCTGGGGGCCTTTCCTTATCGCCCGCTGCTGGCCGCCTCCCCCGCTGAGCTGCGGTTCGTCACCCTGGCCGGGCGCGATCCGGCTCCGCAAGCGATCGAGATCCGCAGTCCCGCCGAAAAGCCCCTCGCCTTCGCCGCGCGCACCGGCGGCGAGCCCTGGCTTCGTCTTTCGGCTATGGCCGGCGAAACACCCGCCGCCCTCAACCTCTCGGTCCGCCCGGCGGGCCTCGCTCCGGGAACCTACTCCACCACCGTCCAGATCGCGCCGGCGCTCGAAGGCGAGCCACCCTTCTCGGTCCGGCTGACCCTCACCGTAGTACCTGCTCCGCCCCGGCGCCGGTAATGTGCTGCTGAGTATGTCGTGGGGCCAACCCTCAGCCGGCGTCGCTGGGCTGCATCGAGCCGGCTTGGGGAATTGCTGTCTCAAGGGCTACTCTGGGGGGACCTCACGGGGCCCGTTGCCGGGGCGAGACATACACCGTTCGAAAGTATTATTAATATACCAACGGGTGCTGGTGCATGTAACAAAGCCGAAAAGGCCCATTCGAGCCAGGGATAATTGCAGCCTCCCCTTCCTTCGGAAATCTTACTTTGACGGCGAAGCGGGACATAAAACGGAGAATTCAATGCGACGCTTCGGAATCCATTAGGGGTTGCTGGTACCTGCCGAAGCCTGGGCAGAACCAACGACTTACGACCATCTCTGACGCCTCGCGGAACGCCTCTGTTCCCATCGTCCAGTGCTCGGAGAGCCAGGAATGACGGCGCCGCCGGAGCGGAGAGAAAGTTGGCAAACTATGCTTTCTGGGCAGCTCTTCCTGTGCCCGACACCGGCCCTCATGCTGGTTGAAACTCGGCGGTAATTCCGGAGGTTCTCGGACCGCGATTCCGGTCCGGAGTGAGACCCTTGTCCTGATGACGTTCCGGCTTTTCAGCTACGATGGTGCGAAGGCGAATGGGTCTGGGAGGCCGTGGTAGAAGTCATTGATAACCGCTTGCTGACGCGCGCGGCTCTGTAGATTCAACGCCTTACCGAGCCGCGACCGTGAGGGAGCGGGGTTTTGCCACGGGCTACAGGCCAGGTGCAGTTCGCCTCCGGAAACTTGTTTCGCGGCGACTGGAACCCACAGAGCTGGCGCTTCAACGGCGCCATCTGGCGCTTCCTCACCGCCGCCGCCGGGTCGAGCCTGCTCGAAGACGGCATCCACGAGCTGGATGTGATCCACTGGCTGGTGGGGGCGCGCGTGGCTCGCGTCTATGCGACCGGCGGCAACAACGTGCTGAAGCAGCGCGAGACCATCGACCACGCGGTCCTGGCGATCGATTACGAGAATGGGGTGAAGGTGAATTTCGGCTTTAGCCTGTTCGCCCCGAACACCGGCCCGAACGCCCGGGAGATGACCATCATTGGCACGGAAGGGAATCTGCAACCGGTTGCCAACAAGATCGCCTGGCGCAAGAGGAGCGGCGGCCAGCCGGAGATGATCGACCCGAGCGACTCGACGCCAACCGCCGTGGGATCCAAGCCCGTGGGCAAGGACGAGGACAACGGCACCTACCGCCAGCTCATGGCGTTCGTCAACAGCATTCGCACCGGCCAGCCGGGGTTTCCGGACGGCGAGGTTGGGAAGGAAGCGATCAAGATCTCGTTGCTTGCCGAGAAGTCGTTGCGCGAGCGAAGAATCGTGGCCTGGAACGAGCTGCCGTCGTAACGCGCCCTAGCGCCCGGGGGATACTCCTGGTCAGTGATCCCCTGAATCTGAGTGGATCTTCTCCAGGGCGAGGTTCAGCTCGCCCAACTGCTGCCGCACCTTGTCTTTCTCTGCCTTGCACGGAGGCGGGTTCAGTTCCTCCTTCGTTGCCACGGGGTGGGTGTTGGACCAGTCCGATGCGCAGGCGTTGTATTGCTCCATCGCCTCCTGCACGTCGTGCCAGTTGGTGATAACTTCCGTACGACCGTGGTGGTAAAAGCTGATCAGGTAGCCCAGCGACTCCCGGTTGTGGCGCCACTCCGCATCAATCACGTTGTGCTGCTTCCGAATCTCGGCCTTCTGGCTCTCGAGTTCCTTTCTCTTTTCCCCATCATATCGGCGGGGATCAAACTCCGGCCCGGTTATGGCGATCAGGTCTTCGGACGCGGAAATGTATTTGCCGGCCAGGTCATACGCTCGTTTGACCGTCTCTACCTCCGCATTGACATGCTCCTTGTGCTCGACCAGAGCCCGCTCCGCGCGCCGGCTGCGTTCCTGGATTCCAGCGGCCAGCCAGGTGCCGAAAATCGCCGTGCCGAGCACCGTGATCAACGCAGTCAGGGCATTGGAGTTGGCCAGGATTTCCCAGTGGGATTTCGGTGCTTCTCCGCCGGAGACCGGGTTGCGGTGCTTGAGAACCTCGGCGATGAAGCTCTCGTGCCGCAGCAACTGATTCTCTCGGTTGTCCTCTTCAGACATGTTAGGGCCGGCCATCGCGAAAAACCATCAGGTATGAGTTGTCGTCAATGCGGTGCACGCCCAGGAAAGTCCTTTCCGAGTGCTGCTCGATCCGCCTGCGAAGTCCTTCCTTCCGGAGAGGCTCCTTAACGGTCAGCACGGAATACCGAAACGTGCGGGCCTGCCTGGCAAAAGCGTAAAGGCTTGTTTCATTTCTGACCGGAACGATCGCCAGCAATTCGAACCCATCCTCAGACTTTACCGCCAAGCTCCGCCGCAGCTCCACTTCAGTCCGGAGTATCCATTCCGAGACATCCGTGGTGCTACCAAGAGCCGGCCCAGGGTCAGTCACGGGAACGACCGGAGGGGAGGGTTGCGGTACGAGAATTCGCGGAGTATCTTTGCCCGGCGGCCGCTTCGCACCCGGCTCCGGCGCGGGCACCGGGGCCTGCGCCCAAATCCACCCACCCCCCGCCATGATTACGACGGTTGCAGCGAGCACCGCTGCACCAAGGCTAAATGGTCGGCGTTTCATCTTGCCCCCCCCCTTAATTATAGTGACGCCCGCGTCGCTTTTGTTTCACCCCCGCGGCCTGGAAACCGGACTTCGTTCGATTACTTGAAGTTCTCGGCCAGGTAGCGGGCCAGGACGTCCTTTTCCTTTTCCGACACCGGGCTGCCCCAGCGCATCATCTTCTCCACCTCACGGGTCCAGCGGCCGGGGTCCAGGCGCTGGCCGACGATGATGGTGTGATCGTGGCAGGGGAGACACTTCTCTCTGGCGATGGACAGTCCTTCGCCGGGCGGAAGCGCGGTGGCGAGCTTGAGAGCCTCGGGACGGGGCGCCGAGTCCGGCGTGTTGTGCAAGTACCCGGAGGGATTCCAGGCGGGGGTCGTCGGCTGCGTGCGACCCTGGCTGTCGGTGGCCCGGGCGAACACGGCGCCCGAGGGCTTGGCATCGAGGCGGAAGCGGCGCCAGGCGAAGGGAGCCTTGTCGCTGCCGAGTTTCGCCTCCTGCCAGGTCTTCCTACCGTCGAGGGAAACCTCGACTCGGGTGATGTCGGCCTCGCCCGCCCAAGCCACGCCTTCGACGGGACCGGAGGCCCTCGTGATCAGCGACTTCACCGCGAGCGAGGTGATCGCGGCCATGTCCTTGGCGTCCACCGCCTCGCCGGGCTTCACCGGGCGGGTGGGATAGCGATACGCGGTCTTCATGAAGAAGCCATCGGCTTCGTCTGGAGCGGCGGTCATCTTGGCCAGCCACTTGACGCAGGCCGCGCCCTCCCAGCCCGGTGTGATGAGCCGCAGCGGGAAGCCGTGCTCGAGCGGCAGCGGCACCCCATTCATGTGGGTGGCGAGGAGGGTGTCGGGGTGGAGGCATTTTGCGACCGGGACACTGCGCACGAAGTCCGGGGCGGTCACCAGGCCGGTATCGGCGCCGTCGAAGGAGATGTGCTTGGCCTCGGGCTTGAGGACCGCCTGCGCCAGCACGTCTTTCAGGCGCACGCCCTTCCAGCGCGCGGTTCCCACCGCCCCCTTGCGCCATTGGATGCCGGCTACGCGGGGCTCAAAATAGCTGCGGCCGTTCCCTGCACACTCCATGGTGATGACGCGCTCGAACTGCGGCATGCGGCGGATCTGCTCCAGGTTCAGCTTGACGGGCTTTTGGACGAGGCCCTCGATCGAGAGTTCCCACTTGCCGGCCTCGACCTGCGGGATATAGAAATGACTGCGGACAAAGAAGCGCGAGTTGGGCGTGATCCAGGAATCGAGCATCTCGGGCGGCGTCTCGAGGTCGAGCGGGCGGGGCGAGTGAAGGATCAGCTTTTCCTTGCGGCGCAGCGCTTCTTCTTCGGGTGTGGTGGCGGCCCGATTTGGCCGAGCCAACCCGACGCCTAGCAATAATAACATCGAACGACGGGTCATCTTTTGTCTCCGTTACAGTCCTAACAGGCGGGCGGCGTTGCCGCCGTAGACCTTGTCCCAGGTCTCTTGCCTCAGGCCGATCTCGCGCATAAAACCGTCGTGAAACTGCTTGGACGGCAGCAGCTCCTCGACCTTCAGGATGTCGGTGCCGAACAACACTTTATCCCACGCATTCTCCCAGAAGAAGTGATAGCGGTAGAAATCGGCGCTCTTATTGGCGCGCCAGCCGCCCCACCAGGCGCCGGTCAAATCGACGTAGAAATTAGGGTGCATGCGGGCCATCATGGAGGCCTCTTCATACCACGGCACGCCCAGGTGCGCGGCGACCACGTTCATGCCCTTGAACGCCCGCACCACCGCGTCCAGCCGTACCGGCCGCATCTTGTCGGAGCTGACGTCGCGCT
Source organism: Acidobacteriota bacterium (assembly GCA_016201195.1). Taxonomy (GTDB): domain Bacteria; phylum Acidobacteriota; class Terriglobia; order Bryobacterales; family JACQDG01; genus JACQDI01. The sequence continues at coordinate 5,220 of JACQDI010000215.1, forward strand.
CCTTGTCGTGGCAGGTGCACATGACGATGCCGGTGTGAAACAGCACGGGCAGTCCCGTGCGCTCGATGCGCTCATAGATCGGATAGAAGGCCTTGTCGTCGTAGGGTGCCGCCGGGTTGTGAATTTTGAAGCCACGAAAGCCCTGGGCGACGTATTCGTCGACGACCTCCGGGCGGTCGCGCCCGAGGTCGAGGAAAGCCAGGCCGATGATGCGGTCCGGCTGCGCCTCCAACGCCTGCCGCACTTCGGCGTTGGTGACGTGCCCGAACATCTCCCCTGCCGAGCAGAGGCAGATGCGGTCGATACCGGCTGCGGGCATCGCTTCCAGCAGGCGGGGAATGAAGTTTTCCTGGCGCGGATAGTGGGCGTGGAAGTCG
>JACQDI010000216.1 GCA_016201195.1 Acidobacteriota bacterium
CCGCCTCGAAACGTCTCGCTGAGATCGCGAGAAAAGACCGGTCAACAACCTTTCTTGGCACCGATCTTTCAACACCTTGCGCTGCACAAACCGCCGAAGGGCCGATATTCTCACCATTTTGAGATCAGGAGGTCAGAGTCTAGACCCTCCAACCCAGCCGCGCGGCGAACTACAGCCTTAGACGCTGGAAGCCGATACTAAGGACGTGCCTGGCCCACGTAGTCCCGATAGCCCTCCTGTCGGCCCAGTTCTCGAACTGGGGGAGCAGTCCGAAGCCCTGCCCCGGGCTTTTCTGCGGGAGATCTTGGAAGTCCGCCTGAAATCCTCAAATCGCACCACCTTCCCTACGCCTGGGCTTTGGGTGCGGGTCGCCGCCTTGCGCCGTTTCCTGATTCTTTCTCTGCCCGCAGCCTTGCTGCTCTCGGCCCCTGTCGAGATCCGCACCGGCGTCTTTCGCGGGCAGCCTGTCACCTACAAGATCGTCGACGGCTGGGCTATTTTCGAAGGCGACATCATCCTCGGCCGCGCCGAGGAGCTGGAGTCCGGTAAGCTGGCCGGCGTTCGCCCGGTTGAATCCTCGGTGCGCACCGGGCAGCAGTTCCTTTGGACCAACGCCACCGTCCCTTACGTCATCGACAGCGCCATCCCCAACCCCCAGCGCGTCGGCGACGCCATCCAGCATTGGAACGATAAGACGCCGCTCAAGCTGATCCCTCGCACCAACGAGGTGAACTTCGTGCGATTCGGCAGAACAACCGGCTACTGCTCCTCCAGCGTCGGGATGATCGGCGGCCAGCAGGCGGTCAACGTCATCGACACCTGCACGGCGGGAATGCTGATTCACGAGATCGGGCACACCATCGGCCTGTTTCACGAACAGTCTCGCCACGACCGCGATACCTACGTCAACGTACTCTTTGAAAACATCGACAAGCGCGAGGTCGGCAACTTCGGAATCCCCATCGCCGATGACATCGGCCCTTACGATTACTCCTCGATCATGCACTACGACGCGTACGGCCTTTCCCGAAACAGCCAGCCGACCATCGAAACCAATCCCCCGGGCATTCCCATTGGCCAGCGAGCCGGCCTTTCGGTTGGCGACCTGGATACCGTCTTCCGCCTCTACGGCCAGGCGCCCACCTCCACGACTATCGGCACCAATCCCGCCGGCTTGCAGATCACGGTGGACGGCGTCTCCTCTACCGCCCCGCAAACCTTCAACTGGTCTCCAGGCAGCGCTCATACCATCGCCGTGCCTTTCACGCTCCAGGGTGGCCCCAGGCCGCGATACGTATTCGCCCGCTGGAGCGATAACGGCGCCCAGTCCCACTCCATCACCGCTTCAGCCTCGACCACCGTCTACACCGCAAACTTCATCCGCCAGTTTCTTTTCAAGACCGGGGTGTCCGGATCCGGAACCGTGACCGTCACGCCCAGCTCGCCGGACGGCTATTACCCCGACCGCACCCGCGTGCAGATCGCCGCCTTCCCCAGCGCCGGTTCCTATTTCTACCGCTGGACCGGCACGACCTACCTCGGGGCCAACGGCCAGAGCGCTAGCCCCGCCGCGCTCCGAGTCACGGTCCCCGACAGCAACTACATTGCGAGCTTCAGCACCGCGCGGCCCTATACCGTCACCTCCAACCCCCTCGCCCGGTTCGTCACCCTCGACGGCACGCGCCTCGCCGTGCCCCTCAACCAGTTCTGGACCCCCGGCAGCCCTCACACGGTGAGCGTCGACACCTCCGTGCTCGACGGCAACGGTACCACCCGCTACCTGTTCACCAACTGGAGCGACGGCGGCGCCGCGTCCCACACCATTACCGCTCCCGTTTCTCCCGCCGCCTTCACCGTCAACTTCACTACCCAGTACTTGCTTACCACGAGCGTCTCCCCGCCGAACAGTGGGACCCTCCTCCAAACCCCGCTCTCTTCCGACGGCTTTTACGACAAGAACACGTCCGTCCAGCTCCAAGGGACGCCCGCCGCAGGATTCACATTTGCCAACTGGACCGGCGACCTGACCGGCACCGTGAACCCGCAATTCGTCCTCATGGACGATCAGCGCCTGGTCACCGCCGTCTTCAGCCGGGCCACAAGCACCAATGTCACCGCAATCACCAATGGGGCGAGTTTCAGAACGGGTCCGGCGGCCGTCGGCGAGATCGTCACCCTGTTCGGCGCCAACATCGGCCCCGACCCCCTGGTCACCCTGCGCATCACTTCTGCCGGCCGGTTTGACACCACGCTCGCCGACACGCAGGTGCTCTTCGATAACATTGCGGCGCCGCTGATTTACGTGTTTGAAAAGCAGGTGAGCGCCATCGTCCCGTACTCCCTCGCCAACAAAAGCTCCACATTAGTACAGCTAGTATATAGAGGACGGCGGAGCAATCCGGTCCTCCTGGCCCTGGCCCCCGCGTCCCCGGCCTTGTTTACCGCCAACGCCTCGGGCACCGGGCCCGGCGCCATCCTCAACCAGGACTACAGCCTCAACACCGCCTCCAATCCCGCGCCCAAGGATTCCATCGTGATGCTCTACGCCACCGGTGAAGGTCAGACCGACCCGGCGGGCGTCGACGGGAAGCTCGCCACCGGCGCCTATCCCAAGCCGGTCCTGCCCGTGTCGGTTCGCATCGGCGGGGTGGCGGCCGAGGTCTTCTACGCCGGCGCCGCTCCGACCTATGTCGCCGGCCTGTTGCAGGTGAATGTGAAGGTGCCGCTCCGCGCCCCCAGCGGCCCCGCCGTGCCCGTCACGCTCGTCGTCGGCAATACGCCCAGCCCGCCAGGTGTTACCCTGGCTATTCGGTGAAACGGACCTGCACACTGTTCCTCCTCCTGCTCGGCGCGGCTTTCGGCCAGGAGCTCGAGTTCCGTATCGTCTACGACAACACCTCCGCCCTCCCCGACACGCCCCAGGACTGGGGCTTCGCCACCCTGGTCGACTTCCGCGGCCAGCGGCTGCTGTTCGATTCCGGCACCAAGCCCGACCTGTTCCTGGCCAACCTGAAGGCGCTGCACATCGACCCCGCCTCCATCCCCCAGGCGGTCATCTCCCACGAGCACCCCGACCACCGCAGCGGCATCTACCGCCTCTGGCCGCAGAATCCATCCATGCGCGTCCACTTTCTCGATAACTTCGCGAAGGAGGCTTACAACGCGGCCGCCGCCATCCACCTGCGCCCCAACCGCGTACAAGGGCCGTTCCAGCTCGCGCCCGGCATGTACTCAACCGGCATCATCGAGGGTCAGCCCTGCGAACAGTCGCTGGTGATGGAAACGTCGAAGGGGATCGTCCTGCTCACCGGATGCTGCCATCCGGGCGTGGCGAAGATCGTCGAGACCGTCGAGAAACAGCGCGGGAAAGATTCGATCCGCCTGCTGATCGGCGGCTTCCACATGTTCCAGCAGAACGCGGAACAGATCCGCTCCACCATCGCCCGGCTGCACCAGTTGAACGTGCAGGCAGTGATCCCCGCTCACTGCACCGGCGACCTCGCCAAGCAATTGTTCCAGGAAAGCTTCGGCCCGCGATTCTCCACCGCCGGCGCCGGCAAGCGCATCGTCCCCGATTAACGCACCACTACCGCGCGGCCCTTCTCCACCCGCACCTGTTGCAAGTGGAGGCCCAGCGGAGTGGGGCGCCCGACCACCGCTGCCGGGTAGCGCGGCGTGACCAGGTTCTCGATCAGGAAGTTCACCGCCGATCCGGAAATCGGAACGCCGGAGATCTTCACCGACTCCACGTCAGCGCGGCCATAGCCCTTCGACGAGGTATAGCGGCACACCGCCTCCACCGGACGCTTACCCCGCAGCAGCCACCACAGCAGCGGTCCCGGCGAGGCCCCGGTTTGTGACTGCCACTCCAAAAAATCCACCGTGGCGCTGCCCAGCACACGGTCCGGCTCCAGGTGAATGCGCGGCTGCGAGATCCCCTTGGGAAGATCGGCGGCGTAGTCGTAGCGCAGGAAGGAATTGATCTCGTCTTCGGTGAGGACGACACTCGAGCCGGGCGCCATCTTCTCTTCCACGATCCGGTCGAGTTTCTGCTGGGCCGAACGGGAACTCTCGGGCGAGATCGCCGGGGCGGCAAGGGCCGCAACCAGCAAGCCGAGAACCATCGGCCGGGGCGTCATGGTCCCGCTGGGACTGCTTCTTCGGCCGCGCCCACCAGACGGGACTGCTTGCCGCGTGCCGCTACCTCCAGCAGCACCGGCGGATCTCCCCCAATCGATCCCCGGCCCTGATAGGTCTCGCGGCCCACCATCATGCGCAGCGCCGTCAGCTCCAGGCCCTTGCTCGTGCACTCAAACCGGCCGTCGAGCGACCGGATCTCCACCCCGCCCTCAGCATCCTCCGCCTCCTGCCACTCGACGTTGTCCAGAAGAATCGAGCGGCCCTGGAAGGAGCCCGCCGCTTTCAACCCGGCGCGCAGATCCTCGGCCGTGCGGCCCGAAGCGGCGAGCGACAGCTTCAGGTCCATGGTGCCGCGCTGGAAATTCGCCGGCAGCGCAGCCTGGCCGGAAAGGCCCTTCAAATCGAGGGCGGTGATGACGGCCTGCAAGCGGTACCGCGGGCTCGCTCCGTTAAACTCGGCGCGCAGCGTTCCTGCCAGCGATCCCTTCCCCAACTCGGCCCGCAGGCCATTTAGTGATAGCGTCTCGCCGTCCCAGGCCAGCTCGGAATGCACGTTGCGAAAGGCCCAGCTCTTCAGTCGCAGGCTCCCCACGGCGACCGACCCCTGGATCCTGGCCCTCTTCAGCCACGAGGAGCTGTCCGGAGTAGTCCGGCCGAGCGCGCGCCGCCAGATGTCCCAGCGGCTGCGCTTTTGTTGTGGATTCAACCAGGCGTCGAGCTGCGCCCAATCGAGTTCGGCGATGCGCAACTTGCAGACCTGTTCGCTTTCCCGGCGCTGGCAGCTCCCGGTAAAGTGCGTCTCGTTGAGCGAGCCGCTCAGCGCTTCGAGTTGGAGCAGGCGCGGCTCCCAGCGCACGCGCGTCTGAGCGACCTCCACGGGCGACTCCAGTCCATCCGGCTGCCAGCGCGCCCGGGTCAGGGTCCCCGCGCCGCTCCAGGCGCCCGGCTGTCCGGCTTTCTTGCGATAGAACACCCGCCCATCCCACGAGCCCGAAACCAGCGAGGCGGGCCAGCCGGGCCGCAGCGCCGCGATCGGCTCGCGCACCGATTCCAGGCGCACGCCGCGCCCCGCCATCACCGCCTCCACCGCGAACGGATCGAGCCTCCCGGCCGCCGACACTTCCACCGTTTCCTCTCCGATCTCCACCTCGGCCGGGGCAAGAGTGAACGCCGGACCGTCCAGCTCCACCTCGGCCTCAGACACAGTGAGGGGCGTCGCCCTGCCCGCCACCAGCCGGCCCTCGGTGAGCTTCACTGTCCCCTGCGGCCAGTGGGACCCCGGAAACTCGACCCGCCCGTCCAGCCGCCCGCGCAGTTCCAGGTCCGCCGGCAGAGCCGCGCCCAGGTGTCGCGCGGTGCGAAGCACCGAATCCGCCGGAGCCTGATCCAACTCGACGGCCGCGCGCCACTGCGGCGCGCTGAGGTAGTTCTCCACCGCGAACCGGACCCGCACGGCGCCCGATGGGTTGGCCTCCAGCTCCAGCTTTTGCTCCGGCAGGTTGAGACGCCCGGCAAACGGAACCGTAACACGGTTTTCCAGCGTGGGCGGAAGGTCCCAGCGATGCACGCCGCCGGTGCGCAGCGTGCCCTTCACGTCGATGCCGGACACCTCGCCGCTCAACTGCACCCGCGCGGCGAGATCCCCGTGCAGGCCGAAGTCGCGGCCGTAGAGCAGCGTCAGCAGGTGCTCCAGGGGGCTGGCCTCCAGAGCCAGATCCAGGCTCACCTGGCGGCGGGCGGTCGAGATCTCGCCCGCCCCGGTGAACTGTCCCATCCCGCTCAGGAGATGATCCGTGCGCGCCGGCCGCCCTGATACCCGGATCCGCCAGCGGCCCTCTGCATCCCGCGCCGGCGAAATCGCCGCATCCACATCCTGCACGTGAAACACGCTCTTGTACTCGGCAAACTTGAAGTTGACCCGCCCATCCTGGATGCCTATATATGGAAAGTAGAGTTGAGCGGCGGCGCCGCCGCCCCCTTTCCCTGCCCCGGAGCGTTGGAGCAGCGCTTCGAAGTTCCACCGGCCCTGGGGATTCTTCACCAAGTTGATGCTCGGCTCGATCAGCGTCAGCGACGCCAGTTGCACCTGGCCGGTCCACAGGGTGCGCAGCCGCAGCCGGACCTGCATGGAGGTCATGTACGCGAAATGCTCGATGCCAAAGGCGGGATCCTCGCCGATGATGACGTTCTCCAACTGGAAGCCCGGCCCGGTAAGCAGGTGGAGGGTGACGTCACCGATCTCGACCGGTCGCCCCAGCGAGCTTTCGAGCGCAGCCCGGATCCGCTGCCGGAAGCGGTTGGCGTGGATGAGCGGCACGACCAGGCCGGCAAACAGCACCAAGACCGTCGCCCACAGCAGGACGCCCGAAGGCCGGAGCGGGCTGAGCGCAGATCGCCGGATATTGCTCATAGTAAGGGCGGGTAACAATCGGAGCCCCAACCGATTCGCCGCGGGCTGCGAGCGTCACTCATGGCGGGTCTCGGCGGGCTTGGCTGCGTGGCTTTTGCGGAAGTGCTCGAGCGCCAGCCGCGCCGCCTCCTGAGCGGCCGCCTTCTTGGAGGTTCCCTCGGCGGGCGCGCTGTAGTCGCCGATTCGCACTTCCACGGTGAAGATCTTGTAATGCTGCGGACCACGCTCCTTCACCACCAGGTACTTGGGCTGGGGGAGCTTCGCCGCTTGCAGAAACTCCTGCAAAGCGGACTTGTAGTCTTCGAACAGATCGTCCTGGGGCGCGGTGTCGGCCAGCCGGTCGCCGATCACGAAGCGTTCGACGAAGCGGCGCGCCGGGTCGATTCCCCCGTCCAGGTAGATAGCGGCGATGACCGCCTCCAGCGCGTCCACCACCAGGGCGCGCTTGTTGCGGCCGCCGCTCAGCTCTTCGCCGCGGCCGAGCTGCAAGTACTCGCCCAGGCGGAGATCCCGGGCCGCCTGCACCAGGTGCGCCGCGCTCACCAGGTGGGCTTTCAGCTTGGACAGCTTTCCTTCGGGGTATTGCGGATAGGCTTCGACCAGGCGGGCGCTCACCAGGAACCCGAGCACGGCGTCGCCGAGGAACTCCATCTGCTCGTTGTCGAAGCCGTTCTCCCGGCCCAGCGTTTCGTGGCTGTGCGAGCTATGAGTGAGCGCCCGGGCCAGCAGGGCGGAGTTCGCGAAATGGTGGCCCAGTTCGGACTCGAGCCGGGAAATGTCGCCCGCCATAGGAAACCCGGAAAGGGCAAGCCGGAGGCTTACCCTACTGCGGCCTCTTAATCTCTACCTGCGGCGGGGCCGGGGCGGATTCCGCCGGCTTGGAGCCGGCGGCCGCCTTGGCCTTCATCACCGCGGCCTTCTGCTCAACGGCCATGTCGCGGCTGCCGACCTTCACCCCGCCGGCGGCGATCGCTTGGTCCAGCGCGCCGATGGCGTCATCGTACTTGTTCTGCGCGCTGTAGGTCATCGCCAGCCGGTAGAGGGTCGTGGCGTCCGGCTGCGGCGACACGTCCGCCGCCGCCTTGAACGATTGCTCGGCGGCCGCGTAGTTCTTGCGCGTGAAGGCCACCATCCCCAGCGCCTCGTGCGCCTGCGACATGGCGCTCTTCTTGTAGCCGGTCCACTCGTCGTCGGTGATCTGCGGGTTGAACTTGGCCAGGTTGGGGATCAGCGTCTGCGCCTTTTTGGCGTACTTCTCGGCCTTCCCCAGCTTCTCCTCCTTATCCAGGTCAAACTCCTTCGTCCGCTGCGGGATTGCCTGGGCCAGGGTGATCAGCACCACCACGTTGTCCGCGTTGACCTCCAGGGTACGCTCCCCGGCGATCACCATGTTCTCGAAGTCGTTCTGCTGCTGGTAGGAGATGGTCTCCATCTGCAGGGCGAATTCCTTGAACTCAGTGTCGGCGAACTTGGTGATCAAGTTCTCGGCCGCCTTGATGCGGCCATCCGGATCACCTGCGTTCTGGATGGCCATGATGGCCTCCACTTCCTTCTGCGACTTGGGTTGCGGCTGCTTCTGCGCCCACAACCCCACGGACAGCGTCAAGGCCGCTGTCATTGCTAATATGATCCTCGTCATGTTCTCTCCAGTTCAGGCGCCGCATCAGGAAGGTCTCTAACACCCAAGACCTGACACCTGACACCTGTCATTTTTTCGGTGACGCGAAACTCTCCTTCAAGCCCTTCTCGGCCGCTTCGCGCGTCCCCGGCGTGGTATCACCGGCGGCGAGCGCTTCTTTGTAGTGCGCGATCGCCTGGTCGCGGTCGCCGAACAGGTCCTCGATGCGCCCCAGGTAGAGGTGAGACATGGCCTGCACGTGGGGATCGGGGGACGCATCGAGCGCCTGCCGGAACAGTTCCTTGGCCCGTTCCGGATCCTTTTCCAGGGCGGCCACCCGGGCCAGCCCGTACAGCGGCCGCGCGTCCTTGCCGCCGCTCTCCTGCTGCGCCTGCAAATACAGCTTCTTGGCCTGGTCGAGCTGGTGCCGGCGGAAGCTGTCCTCCGCCTCCTGGAGCGTCTTGGCCGCCCCGGCCAGCACGGGGCGTGCCGGCTCGACCGGCGCCGCCTTCCGTTCCGGCGGCCGGTCCAGGAACGTGACCCGCCGCAGCCGCTGGTCCTCCCGCTTCCTGTCGATGGCGTTCACCATCTCCGGGTAGTAAAAGCGGATCCCCTGCTCCTGCGCCTCATACCGGAGCAACTGCTCGTAGAAGTGCGGGGTCAGGATGTAGCCTTCCTTGAGCGCCTGCTCCACCTCGGCCTGCTTCTGCTTCTCGTTTCCGAACTTCATCCGCGCCTCGACGGCCTTGATCAGGCTCTCGGTGAGCAGGAGCGCGAAGTCGGTCTTGTACGACTCGTCGAGCGCGGGGGCGAACATGGCCAGGCCCCCGATCTCCTTCTTGGCGTTGACCGCCGCGGCGTACTTGGAGGAAAACGGGTCCAGAAGGTAGTGCAGATAGGCGTGGCGGATCTCGCGCGTATGCAGCTCCCTGGACGGGTGCACGACGATGAACACGTCGGCGCCGTAGCCGCGCACGCTGGGGCCGCCCGGTGCTCCCAGCAGGTCGATGTAGATCTGGAACCGGCGGCCCAGGTAGCCCGAGGTCGGGATGCGCAGGTAGCCGTTGGCCTCCCACACCGCCTTGGTCACCGGATCGTGGTAGCGCTCGATTTCCTTGTCGAAATCCGGCTGGTACCTGGCGAACAGCTTCGGGATCTCCGCTCCTTGGTAGAAGTCCGTCAGGATGCGGGCCAAGCCGTGCAAGGGCTGGGCGTCGGGAGAAACCTCGGGGTAGGGAGCGCGGAACTTGAACTCCGGCGGGCCCGACGACTGTAAAGCGAAGGAAACGTACTGCGAAAGGTCCTGGCCGGGATCGGCGAGCTTGTGCTGCTCGTAGAAGTTCTTGAGCAGCTCCAGGCTCGGCCCCCGGAAACCCCCGAGGTCCTTGCGGACCGCGAGCCGGATCGGGCTGCCCGCGTTCGAATCGAGGCCCGCGTCATAGCCCGAGACGTTAATGGCCGCCAGCACCGTAAACAGCGTGATGTCGGAATCGAGCTGCCCCTGCTCGGCGGCCCGCGCCAAGCCGGCGCCCCACACCGCCACCGCCAGCAATGCCAGTACCCTGCTCAAGTCCGCTAGCCTCTAAACTCCGTCATCCCTTTAGTTTAACACGCGGATTGTGGAACGTGGATCGTGGATGGCGGGTGAGGTCGGTTGCATTGTGCTTGACACGCCCGCCATTGTCGCCTATGTTAGGAGAGCCTGCAAATACCGATCCTGCGTTTTCGGTAATTGGAAGCCCGTGCAAATCGGGCGCGGCCCCGCCACTGTGAGCGCCGAGGCAAGGCACACGTAAGCCACTGTCCCGACGGGTTGGGATGGGAAGGCGTGCCGAGCCGCTGGAGGCGCAAGCCAGGAGACAGACCGGAGATGCTCTCTCGGAAATTCCTACGCGGGTAGGGAGAGAGAATGAGATACGCTTATCTGCTGTTGTTTCTTGGGGCCCCGCTGTGGGCCGGTCTCCACGGAGTGGTTCAGGATTCGACCGGGGCCGTTGTGCCCCGCGCCCGAATCCACCTGCTGAAACCACCGCGCTCTGCCGTAACAGTTGTTAGCGACACCGCCGGCGCGTTTCGTTTTCCCGACGCGGGGCCGGGCCTATGCACGGTTTTCGCCTCCGCGCCGGGGCTCAGCGGCGACAAAACCGAGGTCCCTTGCGACCGCAGCGAGCCGCTCGACCTCGTCTTGCGGCCGAGCGCTCTGGTCGAGACGGTCGTGGTGACGGCCGAGCGCACCGACCTTCCATCCAGCGCCGTCGCTTCCTCGGTATCGGTGGTGGGCCCGGAAGACCTGTCGGCGATGCAGGCGATCCACCTGTTCGAAGCCTTCCGCTACTTCTCGGGCGTGGAGGTGAACCAGACCGGACGGCGGGGCGGCGTGACCGCCCTGTTCGTGCGCGGCGCTGAGTCGAAGTACAACCTGGTGACCATCGACGGCGTCGCAGTGAACGACTTCGGCGGGGCTTACAACTTCACCAGTCTGCCCGCCGAAGAGGCGGAGCGGGTGGAGCTGGTGCGGGGACCGCAGTCGGCCCTCTACGGCTCCTACGCGATCGGCAGCGCCGTACACCTGGTGACCGCGAGCGGCCTCGATCGGCACGACTTCTTCGCCTCGGCGGAGGGCGGCAACTTCGGCACCCGCCGCTTCACCGCCGGAGGCGGCGGCCGCGTGAAAAGCCTGGGGATTTACGCGGGGGTCTCTCGCCTGGAGGCCGACGGGATGACGGCCAACGACGACAGCCGCATCGACAACGCCCATCTCAAGGCCGACTACGAGCTTCCCCGGCGCCAGCGCCTGCAATACTCCTTCCTGGTGAACTCCAACGAATCGGGCAACCCGGGGCCGTTCGGCAGCGACCCGCTGCACCTCTACCGGGGACTGGATCTCCTCACCCGGACCCGGGAGGCGTATGACATCCACGCCTTCCGCTACGACGGCGAACTTGGCTCGCGCGTGCGCGAGCGCCTGAGCGGCGCCGTCTACTCCGACCGCCTCGATTTCGAGAGCCCGTTCGGCCCGGCCTTCTCGCGGCAAAGCCGGCAGATGGCCAACTCCGAAACCAGCGTCGTCCTGGCGCGGCATGACCTGCTCGTTTTCGGGATGGAGTGGCAGGGCGAGCGGTTCCGCTTTGGCCCCGAGCCGGTCTCTCGCAATATCTATGGCTGGTTTGCCGAGAACCATTTCGAGCGCGGCAAGTTTTTCCTCAATACCGGCGTGCGGGCCGAACAACTGCGCCTGGACCCGGTCCCGGCTCCGGCGTTTTTTCCCCGGGTGCCATTTCCGCCCTCGACTCGCACCCAGGTGCACCCGAAGCTGAGCGCGGCCTATCTCGCGCTGCCTTCCACCCGCCTGCACGGCAGCTTCGGAACCGGCTTGCGCCCACCCAACGGCTTCGAGCTGGCCTTCACGAGCAACCCGGCGCTGAAGCCCGAGCGGACCATCAGCTTCGACGCCGGCATCGAACAATCGTTCTTCGACCGGCGGGCGGCGGTGGACGTGACCTGGTTTTACAGCCGCTTTCGCGATCAGATCGTGACGCTCTCGCCGGCGCAGGCGTCGCTGAGCAGGTGGAGCTCCGACAACCTGGCCAATTCCGAGGCTAAAGGCGTGGAGGTTTCGCTTCACCTGCGGCTGGGACATGGCCTGCGATTCCGCGGGGCTTATACCTACCTGGATACCGAGATCCTAAGCCTGGACGGCTCATCCGACGCCGTGCAGCGGTCTTTCCGGCTGGGCCAGCAGCTTCTGCGGCGGCCGCGCCACGCGGGGTCGTATTTGGCCATCTGGCAGCGCGGCCGGCTATTGGTCGAGAGCGGAGCCGTGCTGCGCGGGCGCACTTTGGATGTGGAGCCCAACTTCGCCTCCGTCCAGCTTCTCAACCCGTTTTACGCAACCTTTGACGCCGGAGCGCAGCTAGACCTGGGCCGCGGCGTGGCAATGACCGCCAAGCTGCGCAACCTGCTCGATCGGACCTACGAGGAGTCACTGGGGTTCCCGGCGCTGGGGAGGAACTTTACGGTGGGGTTGAAGTGGAGGTGGAACCGGGAATAACGCGGAGGCCGTTCACTTCACGTTGCCGCGCTCGTCACGGGTTAAGCGCGTGGCCACCTCCACGATAGCCACTGTATCGCCGAGGCTGTTGAAGACGGGGGTTAGGACGGAGACGGAATCGCCGCGAGTGACCAGCTTGGGCTTGCCGCTCTGGAGTACTTCCTTCATCTCCGGCGGTATCGGCTGGTAGAGGTCACCCCACTTCTAGAACTGGCTGATTTCATTTACCTGGCGGATCAGGATCTGAACCAGCTCGGGCCGCTCACGGAAGCTCATCCAGAGGTTGCAGTCCACCGGGAAGGGGGCCAGCGTGGAGATGCGCCGGAGCAGTTTTTTGACGGCGATGTAGGGGGCATCGTTGACGTCGAAGTTGTCGTGGCCAGCCCAGCGGTCACGCGGGTCGGTGCGGAACATCTTGTCGAGCGCCCGCTTGGTCATGATCTTCTCGCACTGGTCGCCATCGATCACCGCGGTCGCCGCCAGAGCTGCGGCCAACAGCAGAGTCTTCATGGAATCCCTCCTTCGCGCGCCGCCCGGTAGATCCACCGCCGGACCTCCAGCCACCAATCCGAGGTCAGGCCCCGCTCCACGCGGTGCATCGGACGCGCTGCTTCCTCAATGTCGGTGTTGGTCCACTCGTCGGGCGGCACATCCGCCAGCTTCGGGCGCGGGATGGTCCACCAGTCGTCGGGCTTGTGTCCGGCGGTGAGCCGCGCAACCTCGACCCGCAGCCGCTCGCGGCCGAATTTCGGTTCGAGCGCCTTGAGCAGCGCGAGGTCCTGCAAGGCGTTGCGCTCGATCTTCAGCCGCACGCTGGGCACCGGCTGCTCCAGGCCGAACTTCTCGCCGGGATACACCAGCGTTTCCCGCCCGCCGTTGAACGCGAACCAGGGGTCCGTCCCCGAGCCGGTCACCAGCCAGAGGCAGTAGCCGTCAACGCCCCACATCCACGCCCGGAGCGGGTTGTGGATCGAGGCGTAGGCCGGCTCAGTGACCCCGGCTGCGCTCCCATAGAACCACACCGTATCCCCACGGCGGCGCAACATCCCCGGGGCCGTGGGATAGAAGCTCAGCTCGCCGCCGCCCAGCACCCACATGTTGACCACGCCGGCGAGGTCGGCGAACTGGCGCTCCATGGCCCAACTGGAGTCGCTGCGGAACACGAACCGCACCGGAGAAGCGGCAGGCACGGCCTTCTGTAGTAGCGCGTGGTAGCGGCGGAAGTATTCGTCGTCGCGCACGAAACGGACCTCATCGCCGTCCCAGGGGAATCCCTTGTAGCGCTTCTTGTGGTTGAAGAACATCTCCAGGCGCGTGCGCGTCCAGCGCTTTGCGCGGAAGTGGCGCTCCATCTCGGACACCACGTTGACGAACTCGACCTCGTAGCCGGGCTGGTTCCAGTAGAGGAAGTTGGCCGGCCACTCAGGATTGATAGGCAG
>JACQDI010000103.1 GCA_016201195.1 Acidobacteriota bacterium
ACGTTATCTACGACCGTGTGATCCGCCGGCTGGCCAATGACCGCGACCTGAAGACCACCGCCATCGAGGTCAGCGTGAAGGACCGCGTGGTGACGCTGCGGGGCCTGATCGAATCGGAAAAGCTCCGGCAGCGGGCCGAGCGCGTGGTGCAGAAGGTGGACGGCGTCAAAAAAGTTGTCAACGAGCTGCGGATCCGGCCCTAGCGTATACTGGGAAACAACGATGAAGATGTCCTTTTTCCCTGGAAAGCTGTTTCTGGAGTCGAAGCCCGAGGGGGGCTACGAGCTGCGCTTCGGCGAAGACGTGCAGGTGTTCAAATCGGAGAAGCAGGCGGTGCAGGCCTTCCAGCAGATTCGCTTGCGGCTGGAGAAGGATTTCCCGATGAAGGGGCCGACGCTCGAGGAACGCCGAGCGCTGCTGCAAAAAGAGATCGCCGACTCGGCCGTGGGTCACACCTCACTGCGGAATGCGGGGCCGAAGAAGAAGACGGGCACGCGGACGTTCGGGTAAAGCTGCCTTACGCTGGTAGGGTACAAATCCGCCGGTTACTGCGTTTGGCGACAGATGTTGAACCAGCATCGGTTCGCATTCGAGCTCGATAAGGGCCTATAACTTCAGCCATTGCCATCGCACGACAACTTCGAGATCGATATCATATCGGCCCTGTCCGCCCAGCTTGTCTCTGCGTTCGTGAAGCTGGACGTTGGGCCGCTGAGCCTGGTCGAGATCGACAGCCTACCCGACGGCCAAGGGGTGTACCAGCTCTATCATCATGGCTCTCTTGTTTATGTCGGCAAGGCGGACGACCTGCCGAGCCGCCTTTGTCAGCACCGTCGGAAGATCACAGGCCGGAGGAATATTTCTGCAGATGACATGGGATACAACTGCCTTTATGTACACCCCAACTGGACCGCACTTGCGCCTGAAGCATCGCTCATTAACCACTATCGGCGGCACGGAACTGGTGAGTGCCGATGGAACGGCAACGGGTTCGGCCCGCACGATCCTGGGCGCGAGCGCGAGGAGACGGACAAGCCACCGGATGGGTTTGATGCTCAGTATCCTATCCGGGACGACTGGCGATGCGACTGGATCAAGGCCGGCGAACACAACGCGGCAGAACTAATCGGATCTCTCAAGGACGGCCTGCCGTATCTGCTCCGGTACCAGACGGTGAAGAAGAAGTCGCATAAACCACACGCAGACTACAAGGACACGACCGTTACCGTTCCAGAGGACGATATGGCAGCGAAGGACCTGCTGAGAATCGTCGCGCAAGCGCTGCCAGGCTGGCAGGCGACGATGTTTTCAAGCCACATGATCCTGTATAAGGAGCACCGGACGTATAAGCACGGCCAAGTCATTTGGCCTGTTTAACGTCCTATGACCCGACCTACGAAACCTTCGCGATCGCTGGGTCAGTCACTTCTCTTGGTCGGTCCTACTTCTTATTCGGCAGGACTACTTGAAACCGGTGCGCGGAAACCGCTCACCGCCGAAGAGTTAGGATGCTTTCGTAAAGGGTGGCCGATTTCGCCGGGCCGGTCCGTACCGACGAGTTGATGATGCTGTTGCCGACGCGCTTGTTGCGGGCGATTTCCAGGCTCTCCACCGTCAGGCCGATGGCGTCGCTCTCGGCCAGATGGGCGAGGATCTCGTCCGTCCGGATGTCCAGGCCCTGCACGATCGAGTTGCCGATCACAATGACTGCCTTGCCACCGGGCGCCAGAAGGTGGGCGGTCCGCTTTAAGAACTGGTAGCCGTCGTTGAAATACGTAGCGAGGTAGTTGGCCCACCCACCCCCGCCGTAGTGCCCTTTTTCCGTGTTCAGAGTGCGCAGGGTGTCGAGCGTCGCTTCGAGCGCAGGAAACTCAAAGGTCAACGGAATCGGAGGCAGGTCGCGAACGGTCTGCCAGAATTTGCCGAAGCTGCCTTGCTCGATTGCCTTCAGGTCGTCAGGAGAGTTTGCGAACCGGAGCCAGTAGAGATGGGGGCGGGTGTTTCGGAGGTAGTGGTAGTTATTGGCGTACGGTGGAGACGTGACGATCAATTGAATACTCGCCTCATCAATGACCTCTTCTGCCACGGCCCACGACCGGGGATGCACCGTTCCCATGGCCGGAGCGAGAGAATCGCGTTGAAAGGACGCGATGTCTTCGGCCATATGGTCTACTTTTTCGGCGATGGTCTCGTAAACGTCCGCGTCCTCCAAAAGAGCTTTGCCGACGCCGGGCCGCGAAGTGAGACTCGGCTCGTAGCTGTAATTCGACAGCTTCACCATGACCGAACCGAACGCAAGCAGGAAGAGGCGGCGCAGCTTCGAGGACTTGATTTGGTGGATCCAGCCCAGCCCGTGCAGCACTTGGGGTAGCACCCGTGGACTGTAAAAGGGGATGCGGGAGCGAAATCCGGGCGGCTCCGAGGCGGGCGTGACCGTCGGCGCTTCGGCGCGGAAGCGGTCCACGGCGCGCAAGACCTCCGACACGCGGAGACACAGAGAGTCCAGTTTAGTCTGCGCGGCAAAGGCCGCATAGGGGTTGATTTCAAATCCGATCGCTTCGTACGCCACGCCCCGCCGGATGGTTTCAAGCAGCGTCGTGCCGACACCGGCGAATGGGTCCACAATCAGGCCGCCATCCGGCGCATGCTTGTCGATGGCGTCGGCCACAAAGGCAGCCGAGAATCCGGCGATCCAAGGAACCCACCGGTGTATCCCGGAGGTGCGGTTCTCCGTAAAAGCGGGATCGGAAAAGCCGGATCGGTGGACTTTGAGGTCCAGCATGAGCGTACGGGCGGCAATCTTGGGACGAGCAACAGGGTTGGTCATGACGCCCGCTCCAGGTGCTCCACTCCGAGCGGCAGATTCAGTTGGCCACCGCGCAGGTCGTCCAAGAGGCGGTCGAGCGCCAGCCGAATCAATTCGGACTTCGCCACATGCCGGTTCCGTGATACTGTGTCTAGTTCCAGGGCCTGCTCCCGGCGCAGGTAAAGGGTGATAGGCCGCCCTTTCCGGTGGACTAGTTTGGGTTTCCTCTTCGCCAAAGTCGCTCCGGTAATCAAGTGTCAACTGATGTAAATACACCACGTTTTTCGTTCCCTGTCAATAGTTTTTTCGGCTGAATGGGATCAATGGTTTAGGGGCATCGGTGCATGGTAGAGTAAGATCGATTCGCCGGAGCGGCCTTGCCAGAGGAGCGAATATGCAGCGGCGTTCTTTCTTGGGAGCTGTGGGAGCGGTGGCAGCCGCCGGAGCCATCCAGGCGCAGCCGGAAGCCAAGAAAGTCGGCTACGCGGTGGTGGGGCTGGGGCGGCTGGCGCAGGGTCAGATCCTGCCCGCGTTCGCCAAGTGCCGGCTCTCGAAGGTCACGGCGCTGGTCAGTGGCGATCCGGCCAAAGCGGCACGGCTGGCGGCGCAATACGGGGTCAACCCGAAAAACATTTACAACTACCAGAACTACGACCAGATGGCCTCGAACCCCGACATCGATGTCGTCTACGTGGTGCTGCCCAACGGCATGCACGCCGAATACACCATTCGTGGGGCCAAGGCGGGCAAGCACATCCTCAGCGAGAAGCCGATGGCCACCACGCCGGAAGACTGCCGGACGATGATCGACGCCTGCCGTGCCGCCGGCCGCAAGCTGATGGTCGCCTACCGGTGCCGCTACGAACCCTACAACATGACCGCCATCCGGCTGATCCGCGAAGGCGAGATCGGCAGGCTGAAGGTCGTCATCGCGGACCACGGCTTCAACATCGGCGACCCCGCGCAGTGGCGGCTGAACGCGAAGCTGGCCGGGGGCGGCTCGCTGATGGATATCGGCATCTACTCGCTCCAGGCGACGCGCTATCTCTCGGGCGAGGAGCCCGCCGAGATCAATGCCCAGATGTACACGACCGCCGGCGATCCGCGCTTCAAGGAGGTCGAGGAAACCATCCTGTTCCAGTTGAAGTTCCCGAGCGGCGTGCTGGCCAATTGCAGCTCGAGCTACGGCCATAGCGGGGTCAACCGCTACCGCGCCATCGGGACCAAGGGGTGGATCGAACTGGAGCCGGCCACCAGCTACACCGGCCTGCGCATGCGGGTGCGCAAGGGCAGCGTGATCGAGGAGCGG
>JACQDI010000217.1 GCA_016201195.1 Acidobacteriota bacterium
CGATCGTCTTGCGGATCACGAAGGTTCCCGCCGCGCCCACGTTGACCACATCGAAGGCCGCTAGCTCTCTAGCGAGGACGCTGGGCTGGAATGCTTTGTGCCCTCCCACGTTGACGCCTCTCATGAACACCACCAAAGCCATCGACTTCCTCCGTGCCGCCTTACGGCCGGGCGCTCAGCCGCGAGCCGCGCGAAAAAACTGCTGCTTCTCCACAGCGATTTGCCGGATCTCAGTCATCTCGTGCCCGCGAAAACCCCTCAGGTCGCCGACCGTCACGGGCTCAAGCCAAAACTTCGCGTAGGTGCTGAGGAAGAAGAACCGATACCGACGAATCCTCAGCAGAGCGGGCATCCTACAAGTGTACCGCTTCCGCTGACTGCCTACCCGCTCTCTCTGTGGCGTTCAGGCGCCCCAGGTTTTGGTCGTCGCCCTGCAGCGCCGTGTAAGCGCCTTGTTAGGCTGGCCCTGCTGAAGAAGATCGAGGATTCTTTGGATAGATTCTAGAACCCGCTGGGCCGGATCCAGTAGCTTTCCTGCCAGCTCTGGCCGGCGGGGATGGTCTGTAGGGCTTTGTAGACGCCGCGGTGGGCGAGGTTGAAGGCATTGGTGATGCCGGTCATCGGCTCGAAGCAGATGAAGTTGCGGTTGACGCCGGTGGGGGCGTAGACGACCGCCACGGGGTATTTCGGGCCGTACACCACTTCAATCTTCTGCGTCTTGCCCTGGACCCAGAACACCGCCCGGCCCGCACTGTCGCGCACTAAGTCGCCGAAGACGTTGTCGAGCGCCCGGCCGCGCAGCGACACTTTGGCCGGGTCGGGGACCAGCTCGCGGATGGGGCGGGTGTGGCCGGTGGGAATCAGTTGCTCGTTGAGGAGCCACTCGCTCGCGGCGGCCAATCCAACCGTCCAGTCGTCGCGGGGCGCGTCAGGGACCTCGAAATAGGGGTGGTAGCCGAGCGAGAGGGGCATGGTCTCGACGCTCTGGTTCTCGACGCGCGTGGCCACTTCCAGGGCGCCGTCGCCTAATGTGTAGGTCATCTCGATGGCGTGGGCGAAGGGGAACTGGGCCATCCACTCGGGGCGGCGAAAGAACTCGAGGCGGCTCGTGACGTGAGCGCTTTTCGCGCCGGCCTGAAGCGAGGTGACCTTCCAGTCCGAGGCGAACAGCAGCAGGCCGTGGATCGGGTGCTGGAAGCCGTCGGGCCGGATGTTGCCCAGGCCGAGGTTCAACAGGTATTTCTTGCCGTTGGCGTAGAATCCGTTTTCATCCAGGCGGTTGGCCCAGGGCGCGAGCAGGGGGTTGCCGCACAGCGCCGGCTTTTTCTGAAACTCACCGACCGAGGCGAAGGGGAACCAGAAGACGTTGTTCCCTTTGACCTTCATCTCGTAGGCGATGTTGCCGATGGAGGGAGCGACCGAAACGGTCGTGGCGTGCCGGCGGTCCTCGAGCCGAACGATCTCGATTCCATCGTGGGTAGCGCGGCGGGCGGAGTACTGAGCGGCGGCAGGCATGAGGATCAGGATCCACAACCACGCGGTGGATCTCACGGGGCGGGCAGCTCCTGCAGCTCCGTCTCGCCCTGGCAGCACATGCACCGGCCAGGCATGTGGGTGCGGATGGAACAAATATCGCACCAGTAGGTGACCGTGTAGCGCTTGCCGTCCTTGATGGTGAAGATCTTCAGGGCGTCGAATCGACCCGGAGCGGCGATGTATCCGTCCAGTTCGATTTCCCTGCCGTTCAGCTTGGGGTCGGCCATCTGCGCCTCGGTGAACTTGTCCCCGGAGATGGTGTAGTTCTTCTGGCCGGCGGTCTGGATGACCGGCGGCTTACCCGCCTCCTGGTGGATGCGCCCGCGCAGCACCTGCTTTTCGTCAGGCACAGTGCCCGCCAGAGCGGCCGTCACTACAAGGCAACCCAGAACCAGGATCATTGCTTTTATTGTATCGCAAACGGTTCGCTAAAATCGAAGCTGTGACCAAGGCCGTGATTCTGGCCGCCGGACGCGGAACGCGGATGCAAGGGCTGACCGAGGAGGTGCCCAAGCCGATGCTGCTGATCCGGGGACGGCCCCTGCTCGGCCACCTGGTCGAAAACCTGCGCACGGCCGGCCTCGACCAGATCCTGGTCGTGACCGGATACCGGGCCGGGCAGGTGGAAGCGTACTTCGCGGGCCAAGCGGGAGTGGTTTTTCGCCGGCAGGAGGTACGCGACGGGACCGCGCGGGCTGCGCTGCTGGCCCAGGATTTCGTGGGGGCGGACAGCTTCCTGCTGACCTACGGGGACATCCTGGTGTCACCCGAGGCCTACCAGGGAATCGCGGCCAAGCTGGCGGATTGCGAGGCGGTGCTGGCGGTGAAATACGTCGACGACCCCTGGCGGGGGGCCGCCGTCTACGTAGAGGGCGAACGCGTGACCCGGATCATCGAAAAGCCGCCGCGCGGCGCCTCGACCACACACTGGAACAGCGCCGGATTTTACGCGTTCCGCCCCTCGATCTTTGAGCACCTGGCAGCCGCGCCGCTGTCGCCGCGAGGAGAGTACGAGATCACCGACGGGATCCGCCTGCTGCTCGCATCCGAGGCGCCGGTCGGCTACTACGCGATCCCCGGCTGGTGGCGCGACGTAGGCCGCCCCGAGGATCTCGAGGCAGCCGAGGAACACTTCAGAGCCGAATCACCCCACTTCGTACTGGACACAAAACCGAAAAAGTACTGATCCGAAAATGTGACCATCCGGCTATTGGAACCCGGATGCGGACTGTTAGAGAATCAGGGCGACCATGCCGGAGAAGACCAAAGAGGCGATCTGGATCACCACCCTGCTCGTGGTGATGTTTTGCTTCTTCTTCTGGCTGGGCTTCTTCGCCGGGCGGCATACAGCTACCCAGGTCAGCGCCGCACCCGCGGCTCCGAGGGTACCCGCCGGCGATCGGCTGAGCTTTCAAACCGCCGTACGATGAAGCAGGGCACCTTGCCTTTTGCGATCTCCGTGTCTTGGCGTGGAACTCCTGCTACGTCAGCCGGCAGACCCAGCGGCTGGTGGCGTCCGAATACCACATCACGCCCTTCCACATGCTGAAGCCGTGCGGCTCGGGATCCTGCTTGGTCAACTGCACCTTGGCCAGCAATCGCCCGTCCTTGGGATCCATCTTGTAGATGGCGCGATCATTGGACTCCACGCACCACAGGTATCCGCTGTCCCACGCGAGGCCGTGGGGACGGGAGCCTGGCGCGGGGATCGAGCGCAGCACCTTGCCCGTGTTGGGCTCGATCTGGTAGATCGTCACCGAGGGCGGCACGGCGATCCAATATTTGCCGTCGACCCACTCCAGCCCGTGCGCCCCGCTGGGCCTCTTGGCGGCGGTCCACTTGATACTGCCAATGCCCGGCGTATCGAACGAGGCGAGGGTCTTGCCCGTGTTGGGATCGACCCTCAACGTCTTCAGGCCATAGGTAGAGGCAATCCATAGGGCGCCGTCGCCGTAGGTGATGCCGCTGCCGTGGATCGATTCGGTCTGGATCTCCTTCACCACCGTGCCGTCGTAGCGGACCTTGTGCGCCTTGTTGGGATCCTCCTGGTCGAGGATCCACATCCCGTCGGCCATGCACTGCAAGCCGTTGGGCATCTTGCCCGGGGCCTGAAAGACCTTCTCCAGGCGCTTCAAAACCGCCGGCACTTTTTCCTTATCGCCGACCGCCGCCCGGACCCGCGAGGCGAGGCCGGCGCCGGCTAGGGCGGCCAGGAAGTGGCGCCGCGAGATTTCGTTCCAGTTGTTCCAGTTGTGCATCGAAAACCTCCTTATTGCTTCACGAACTTCTGGGCCCGCCAATTGAGGATCTCGGCGGTGTACAGCTCGCCGTTCGGGCCGGCAGCGAGCGCGTGGGCGAAAGCGAACTGCCCCGGCATCTTGCCCGGCCCGCCGATCGATCCCAGTACCTGCCCCTCGAGATTCAGCAACAGCACGCGGTTCGCGTAGCCGTCAGCGAGGAACAGCCGCCCGTCAGGGGTCAGGTCCATTCCCCAGGGCGAGCCGGCATGGGTCCACTGCGCGAGGAACTTGCCGCTCGCATCGAAGATCTGCACGCGACGGTTCTCCCGGTCGCCCACGTAGACGCGTCCCCGCCGGTCGAGCACGACGGTGTGGGGAAGGTTGAACTCCCCTTCCCCGCTTCCTTTCTTCCCCCACTCCCGCAGGAATTGCCCTTCTTTGGAGAACTGGACCACGCGGGAGTTGCCGTAGCCGTCGGAAACGTAGAAATCCCCGTTGGGGGCGAAGGCGATATCGGTGGGCCGGTTGAAGTGGCTCTGGTCGGCGCCGGACTGACCCTTGCGGCCGAGCACCATCACCACACGCCCCTGCGGATTCATCTTCAGCACCACGTGGGCATCCACGTCGATGGCCCAGATGTTCCCCTCACGGTCGATGCGCACCCCGTGCGTGCGGATGAACATCCCTTCGCCCAGCGACCGGAGGAACTTTCCGTTCGAGTCGAACTCGACCAGCGGGTGCTGGCCGCGGTTGAACACGTAGACGTGGCCGCGCGCATCCACCGCCACGCCGGAGGTTTCGCCGAAGTTCCACCCCTCCGGCAACTGCGGCCAGCCGGGCACCGGCTTATAGCCAGCGTCGGGGAAGCCTTGTTGGGCCGCGACGAAACCCAGGCATCCGATCAGCGACAGAACCAGGGCGCGCATAATGCCACCTCCTCAGCGTCGGCGGGATGTCGGGCGAATTATACTATAATCGCTCCGGAAACGGAGAGTCCCATAGCGCCCCGGAAGATCCTGTTTACCGCCGCCGCGAACCTGATCGGCCTCGCCGTGTTGCTAGGGGCGGTCGAGTTTGCGATTCGCTGGCGAGTGGAGCACGGATTCGTGGCTGCCTGCCGCTCTTTCCTCACTTCCGCGGCGCCGTTTTCCAGTCTACGCACCGGCGATTGGGTGGTCCCAGACCCCGACCTCGGCTACCGGTTGGGCCCCGCGCTTCGCGGGGTCAATTCCCTGGGCATTCGAAACGCTGAGATTCCCGCGGCAAAATCGCCGGGAGTCCCACGCGTGATCGTGCTGGGAGATTCCGTCGCCTGGCCCAGCGACGGGTTTGTGACCATGGTCCGGCAGCGGCTGGGTGGAGCAACGGAGGTAATCAACGCGGCCATCCCAGGCTACACAACCTACCAGGAGCGACGGCTGTTCGAGCGCGACCTGCTTCGCACCAAACCGGACCTGGTCCTGCTCCAGTACTCCCTCAACGACAATCACAAGTTCCTGCACCGGTTTGAAACCGGGGACCGGATGTTGATCACCGAACAAGCCCGGCGCGCCTTATTGCCGACCGAGGGGGGCCTGCGGGCGTTTCTCACCCGCCACAGCTACCTGGCGTTCCGAGTGCGCCTGGCGCTGCTCGAGCTGCGCGCTGCCGGCGGCAGCTATCCGTGGCAGAACGAGCCGGATGTGGCCGTCGCCTGGCAGGACGACCCCTGGAAGCAGTTCGCGGAGCACTTGGCCGCCATGCACGCCGAGCTGCGACCCCTCGGCGCTCGGCTGGTGGTGGTCATGGTTCCTTACCGGCCGCAATTCGACGCCAGGCTACTCGCCCGCGACCGTTCCTACGTGCTCAAGCCCCAGCGCATGATGGCGCAAATCTGCGCCGCCCAAGGCGTGCCCCTGCTGGACCTCTACCCCGTCATGGCCCAGCACGGGGGGCCGACCCTGTTCGTCGACAACTACCACTTCAGCCGCGCCGGCCACCACGTGGTGGCCGAGGCGCTGCTCCACTTCCTGCACGCCCAGGGTCTCCTGCTATGATGAACACAGTCATGCGGAAGACGCGCTTCGCGCTGCTGGCTCTGCTGGCGATCGCGGTCGCAGTAGTGATCGGCGGGTACAGGGTCACCCAGAAACGAAATCGCATGCTGGCGCCCCCCAAACCGGCGCCGATTCCGCCCGCCTTCCATTCGACCGCCAACAACTGGTCCTGGTCCCAGAGCGCCAAGGACCGGCCGGTAGTAGAAGCCCGCGCGCGGGACTTTCGCCAGATCAAAGACTCATCGCGGTTCGAGCTCGGCGAGGTGGAGCTGAAGATCTTCAGCAAGACGGGCGACACCTTCGATCTGGTGCGCTCGCAGAAGGCCGAGTTCGACCAAGCCGCCGAGAAGATGTACAGCGAAGGCGAGGTGACCATGGTGCTGGGCCTTCCCACCAACTCGTTGCCGGAACCGGAGAAGCGGTACGTGGAGATCCGCACCTCCGGTCTCAGCTATGACAGCAAGAGCGGCGTCAGCTCGACCGACCGGCCGGTCGAGTTCCAGTTTGAGAACGGCACGGGCCGATCGACTGCATCCGTCTACGACCCCGGCAAACGCTACCTGTGGATGAAGAGCGCCGTGGAGGTGGACGGAGCCGGCAGCCAAGCCGGCATGCGCATCCGGGCGGGCGAGCTGCACTATTTCGAGGCTGAGCAGAAGATCGAGCTGCGGCCGTGGTCGAAGCTGGAGCGGCCCGGCCAGGGCGTGGACGCCGCGAATTCCACGGTCTACCTGGAAAAGGGCAATCTGAAGAGAATCGAGGCGCTGCAAGGAAAGGGATACGATGTGAGCCCGGGCCGCGAGGTACGCTTTCGCGGGGCTTTGCTGGAGGTGGAGTTCACATCGCAACAAACCGTGGCCAAGGTCACCGGCAACGGCGACGCCCAGGTGGTTTCCCGATCGGCCACCGGGGTTACCCAGATGACCGGCGAGCGCGTGGACCTCGAATTCTCTACGCCACCCGGAGCAAGTGAGAGCGAATTGTCAGTCGCGTTTGTGCGAGGGCGGGCGCGGGTGGAAAGCGCGCCGGCCACCGCCGGCAACGGGCCGCCGGCGGAAACCAAGATCCTCACCGCGGAAATGATCAAGACCGTCCTCCGGCCCGGCGGCCGGGAGGTGCAGTCGGTGGCGACCCTCAGCCCGGGGCGGCTGGACTTCGAGCCCCACCAGCCGGGACAGTGGAAACGAACGCTGAGTGCCGAGCGGCTGGCGGTCGACTACGCGGCAGATAACCGCCCGGAGACGTTGCGCGCCAACGGACAGGTGCATCTGCGCAGCGAGCTTTCGGCGCCCGCCAAGCCGCAGCCGCCGCGCCTCACCTGGAGCGACGATTTGCAGGCCTCCTTCGATCCTCAAACCGGGCAGATGCGGGAGCTCAAGCAGTGGTCCAACTTCCGCTACGAGGAGGGAGCGCGGAAGGCGCGGGCCGGCGGCGCCCGCTTCGACGTAGCCAACGACCAGATCGCCCTCGACAAGAGCGTGCGGGTCTGGGATGAAACCTCGCAGACCGCAGCGGACTTTCTGGTCCTCGATCAGAAACAGGACCGGCTTCACGCCGAGGGTCACGTCACCTCGACCCAGCAGGCCGCGCGCCAGGCCGCCAATACGAATCTGGGCGGCCAGCCGGAAACCCTGTTCTCGTCCGACCGGCCGATTCATGCCATCGCCGAGCGACTGGATTCCGAGCAGCGCAATCAGCTTCTGCACTACCGCGGCGCAGCCCGGCTGTGGCAGGACGGCAACAGCATCCAGGCCCGGGAAATCGACCTGGACCGCACCGAGAAGACGCTTCACGCCCGCGGCTCGGTGTCGAGCGTCCTGACCGAAGAGGAGGAGGCCGGCAAGTCGGGAGGCCCCCGCCTGGTCAGCATCTCCGCTGACTCGCTGCTCTACACCGACCAGGACCGGCGGGCTTACTACACGGGGCGCGTCCTGCTGCGGCGCGAGCGGATGACGATCCGCGCGGCAGAGCTGGAGGCGTTTCTGCGGCCCCAGGACGAGACACAGCGCGGGGAGTCGCGGTTGGAGCGCGCCCTGGCCCGCGGCACGGTCGAAATCCTCGAGACGGCCGCCGAAAAGCACTCCCCGCGCCGCGCTGCCGCCGAACAGGCCGAGTACCTTTCCGGCGAAGAAAAGGTCACTCTGCGCGGCGGCACTCCCACCCTGGAACAGCCGGGCCGCGGCTTCACGCGAGGCGCGGAACTGACCTACTATATAGACAACGACCGGCTTCTGGTGACCGGGCGGCCCGGAGCGCGGACACGGACGCAGCAGAAAATGAAGCGGAATTGAAACCGGACTCGACATGATCCTGCGCACCGAGGCGCTCTCGAAAACCTACCGCGGTCGGAAGATCGTGGATGATCTTTCCCTTTCGGTCAGCCTGGGCGAGGTGGTCGGCCTGCTGGGCCCGAACGGCGCTGGCAAGACAACCTCGTTCTACATGATCGTGGGGCTGATCAGCGCCGATTCCGGCCGGGTCTGGCTCGACCAGGACGACATCACCGACCTGCCTATGTACCAGCGGGCCCGGCGGGGCATCAGCTACCTGCCCCAGGAGCCCTCGGTGTTCCGCAAGCTTTCGGTCGAGGAGAACCTGCTGGCCATTCTGGAGACGCTGTCCATCCCCGAACACGAGCGGCGGGAGCGGCTGGAGGAACTCATCGAGCAACTGGGCCTGGAGACGGTGCGCCACAGCAAGGCTTACCAGCTTTCGGGCGGCGAGCGCCGGCGAGTGGAGATCGCCCGCTCGCTCGTAATTTCCCCCCAGTTCCTGCTGCTCGACGAGCCCTTCTCGGGCATCGACCCCAAGCAGGTTCTGGAGCTGCAGCGCATTATCTCGGGCCTGAAGCAATCCGGCATCGGCATCCTGATTACGGACCACAATGTGCGTGAAACGCTGACCGTCACCGACCGCGCCTACATCATCAACAACGGCCAGATCTTCCGGGCCGGCCCCCCCACCGAGCTGGGCCGGGATCCGGAGGTGAAGCGGGTCTATCTGGGGGAGACGTTTTCGTTGCGGTAGGGCCCTGGGTTGTGGGTCATGTCTGAGATCTCGGGAAGCAGCCCTGTTCCGCCTTCCGGAATCGACGTTTGTCAGGACTAACAAGCGTCGATCGCCCGGTGACGCCGCGCCAGAGCCTAGCCGCAACGGCCGAACCCGCAACCAGACGGCTCGGGTGTCGTGCTAGCCTGAAAACAATTCGATGGATCATGGCAAACAGCACTGGGTTCCGAGTTCTTATTTAGAGGCGTGGTGTGACCCTGATCTCCCGCCGGGCTACGAGCCTTATGTGTGGCGGTTCCCGAAGGATGGAGGTAAGGGTCAATGCAAAGCCCCTCACAACATTTTCGCGGAGACGGATTTTTACACGATCCATCTTCCTGATGGCCAGCGAGATCTCTCCCTGGAACATGGCCTCGGAACGCTTGAGGAGAAGTTCTGTCGAATACGAAAGACGCGTATCGATAACCGCGAACCGCTGAACACAGAGGAGAAGGTATGGTTCTGCGCGTTCATCGCCGCCATGTACGTCCGAACACGGGCGCAACGTAATGCGCTCCAAAAGCAGTGGGGACATGCTGTCAGAGTGGCCGAAGACCTCAAGCAGGCGCTAGATGCGATGACGCCTGAAGAACTTCAACAATATCGGCCGCCCAGATCCCTCGGCGAGACGAGAGGACCGTCGCTGACGATTAATGACGTGAAGAAGCTCGCCGATCAACCCATTCAGCAAATGTTGCGAACGATAATCGAGGAAGACCTGCCGGTGCTCGCGCAGATGAATCTCGTCATCTTCACGACAGAGGACGATATTGGATTTGTTACGTCGGATCATCCGTGCGTGTGGTTCGATCCACAAGGAGGTCGAAGACCGCCGATGCTTCAGTCACGCACGGTTGAAGTGTTGATGCCGGTGTCGCCGAATAGTCTCGCTCTCCTTTGCTGGGAAGACTTTCCGAATTACAAGGACATGAGTCTGCTCGAAGTGGACAATGCGAACCGGTTCCAGCAGATGGGCTGCGACGAGTATTTCGTCGTTCGACGGAGCGCGAGCAAACCCGTCTGGTTTACTTAGCGAAGCTGACGTATTGGCACGCCGGAACGGAGGTAAGAACATTACGGTCGAGTCAGAACGGAAACGACATGAGAGATGAACCTCCTGCCCTTGTGTGGCCTCGCCTTTTGGAGTTGCCACCGGAGACCGTGAACGTCGTTTACCTTGACCTTAACCACTGGATATACCTGGCGCAGGCGTCCGTCGGTCATTCAAAGGGCAGTGCGTTCACGAAAGCACTTGAGGTGTGCCGTGCCGCGCGATCGGCGGGTACTGCGGTCTTCGTTCTGTCGGGCACCCACTACATTGAGATGCTCAAGATAAAGGATCCGGCGCAACGTCGAGCACTCGCCGACGTGATGGAGGAATTAACTGACTTCGCAGCGCTCGTCAGCCGCGTGGTGGTTATGGAGTTCGAACTCACGGCGATGCTCGACCGGTTCGCCAGAGAGCCGAGCTCCTTGCCAATGATCCCCCTCATCGGACGAGGGGTAGGGCATACCGCCGGTCGACAGAGCGGATTGAATATCATGGGGCCTTCCGGGCACGAGACCGACCGAGTGCGAGAGCGTATGGGGGCAAAGGCGTTCGATGATTTCGTGGCTCAGGCGAATCTGCTTCTCGAGCGATCCGTACTTCGAGGTCCGACCGACAACGAGGTCGAGAACCTACGTGCGCTAGGCTGGAATCCTGAAGCTGTCACGCAGGTAGCAGAGAGGCGAGCCGCTGAAGAGCGAGATCAGACCCTTCGACTCGACGGCGGAGGCCCGTGGCGGCATAGTCGGCTGCGCGATGTGGTGTCAGCGCGCGAGCTCCTCATCGAGTTCCAGGATATCCTCCCGCGCGCCCTGGCAGAGCGGGGTCTTGTGCTCTCTGATGTGATCTCGGATCCACAATCGGCTCGCGCGTTCGTTCGCGCAATGCCGAGTACCGACGTCTCGATCGAATTGAAGACGGCTTGGCACCGCAACCGGGACAAGCAGTGGACCGCCAACGATATCTACGACATCGACGCCATGTCGCTGGCCGTCCCATACTGCGATGTCGTGGTGACCGAGAAGGCTTGTCACCATGCACTGGAGGCGGCACGCCTCGGCAAGCGAATGCACACGGCGCTCCTCCGGAACCTTGAGGACCTTCCAAGCACTCTTGACCAATGGAAACCGAAACGTGCGCCTGCGGACTAGCCGGTTTGGGCTATGTCGATTGCATTCAACTTCAGGACCTTCGGACAGTCGGGTCTGGCGAGGCGGTGTTGCTCCTGATAAGTCCCGTCACGGAATGAGCGAGTGTGGTCGGCGATAGATCCTCTGTGACGCAGTGTTGACTGAAGATCCGCAACTCCCGGATTGTCGCCGACTCGGAAGCAATCGCGAATCTGCGAACCTTCAGCGATGTTCCCGTTCCGAGCCAGATACGGCGTTGGGAAGTCTGGCCGGATTACTCCCGGGAACTCCCCCTGCGCGGAACGGACCTCTTTGGAACGAGGCAAGGCGTCAAAGGCAAACTGACCCAAAAAACTGACCCAACAACCGACAACCCCCCGGGGCCCAACCCTGGTATAATAATTGCAGTCATGATGGTTCAGCCGAAGCTGTCCCTCAAGCTGGCCCAGAAGCAGATTCTGACGCCTGGCTTGGTTCAGATGGTCACAGTGTTGGCCCTGAACAAGCTGGAGCTGAAGGAAATGATCACCCAGGAGCTGGTGGAAAACCCGGTCCTGGAGGAGGCCGCCGAAGATGAAGTTAACGCCCCCGAGGACCGCACCAGCGACGAGCTGAACCTGGAAGGGGAGCGGCTGGGCGATGCCCCCGATCAAGAGATCCTGGAAGCGGCTGCGGAGCCCCAGCCGGCGCTGGAGATCGAGACGGTCGTGGCGGCGCCGGAACTGGTTTCCGACAACGGTTTGGGCGCGGTGGTGGCGGAGCCTCCCGTCGAGACCGAAGCCCCCAAGGATCCCTTCGACGAAATCGACTTCGACACATACTTCGACGACTACCTGGATCCCGGCTACAAATCCCCGGCTTCGGAGATCATCGAGCGGCCCTCGTTTGAGCAGTTCCTGGCTACACCCACCAGCCTGAGCGATCACCTGAACTGGCAGCTCAGCCTGGTGAACGCCGCCGAGGGCGTAGGGCAGGCGGCGCAGGCCATCATCGGCAACCTCAACGATGACGGGTACCTGATGGTCGGCCTGGAGGAAATCTCCCAGGAGGCCAATGTGACCTTGGAAGAGGCCCAGGCGGCGCTGGAGATCGTGCAGCAGTTCGACCCGGCCGGGGTGGCGGCGCGCGACCTGCGGGAGTGCCTGCTGATCCAACTCCGCGGTCTGGGGGCCGAGGGCGGCGTGGCCTGGCAGATTGTCGCCGATCACATCAACCTGCTCCAGAGCAAGGACTGGAAGGGCCTGGCCCGCGTGCTGGGCCGGCCGCCGGCGCACATCGGCAAGGCCGTGGAGATGATTCAGAAGCTTGATCCCCGCCCGGGCCAGCGC
>JACQDI010000104.1 GCA_016201195.1 Acidobacteriota bacterium
GCGCCGTCTACGTGGAGGCCGAAGCCCTCGCGGCGCTGCCGGCGGCCGTCCAGCGAAGACTCCTGCGCCACGTTATCCGCCAGGTGCGGGGCGATCTGCGCGGCATCGAGTTCTCCCATATCGAGCAGGTCCGCGGCATCACCGCCCTCGGGGAGGGGCACGGCCGCGTCCAGATCCCCGGCGTGGACGTCTTTCGCTCCTTCGGACAGGTGCGCCTGGCGCCCATCGAGGGCCGTACGGGCCTGGAGGACCGCAATTTTTCCCTCCTCCTAACTATTCCCGGGACCTATGAAATTCCCCAGACCCAGAGCCGGTTTGTCTTCAAATTGAGGGGTCCGGAGAGCGGCAATCGGGGGTATAATATAAAGTTGGAGTTGGCGCACCTGGACTGGGAGCGAACCCCCCGGCCCTTGTGGCTCCGGAACTGGCGGCCGGGCGACCGGTACCATCCGCTGGGGACGGCCGGTCCGGAAAAACTGAAAACGCTGTTCCAGGATCGCAAGGTGCCGCTTTGGGAACGACGACACTGGCCGGTTGTAGCTTCGGGGGAGATGGTTATTTGGGCCCGCGGGTTTGGCACGGCGGCGGAGTTGGCTGCTGGACCCGCCAGTTCCACGGTTTTGGAGATCGCCGAACTGGAAAACGGGATCTGAAATCTGAACAGCCGCGTCTAATAGAGTAGGGAGATCCTTTTGTGAATTCGACCATTAAGACGGCAATCTTCTGGGCGGTCATGATCTGCACCGCCGTGCTGCTGTGGGCCGTAGTCAAAAGCGGCAGCCCGGGCCGGGAAAAGACCTACACCTTCACCCAGTTCCTGGACGAAGTGCAGGCCGGCAACGTCACCGAGGTCACCATCTCCAACGGCAACCAGGTGACCGGCAAGCTC
Organism: Acidobacteriota bacterium; assembly: GCA_016201195.1. Classification (GTDB taxonomy): domain Bacteria; phylum Acidobacteriota; class Terriglobia; order Bryobacterales; family JACQDG01; genus JACQDI01. The sequence continues at coordinate 890 of JACQDI010000104.1, forward strand.
AAGTCGAGCCCCGTGATGCTGCGCACGGTGATCCCGGCCAACTACCCCGATGTCTACAAGCTGCTCCAGGACCGGAAAGTCAACATCGATATCAAGCAGGCCGACTCCAACAACTGGATCACCCTGCTGGTGAACGCCTCCCCGTTCATCCTGCTGATCGCCTTCTGGATCTTCATGATGCGCCAGATGCAGACCGGCGGCAACAAGGCCCTGAGCTTCGGCAAGAGTCGCGCCCGGCTGCTTTCCACCCAGCAGAAGAAGGTCACCTTCAAGGACGTGGCCGGGGTGGAAGAGGCCAAGGAAGAGCTACAGGAGATCATCGAGTTCCTGCGCGAGCCCCAGAAGTTTCAGAAGCTGGGGGGCCGCATCCCGAAGGGCGTGCTGCTGGTCGGAGCACCGGGCACAGGCAAGACCTTGCTCGCGCGGGCCATTGCCGGCGAAGCCAACGTCCCGTTCTTCTCCATCTCCGGTTCCGACTTCGTGGAGATGTTCGTCGGCGTGGGCGCGAGCCGCGTCCGCGACCTGTTCGACCAGGGCAAGAAGAGCGCCCCGTGCATCATCTTCATCGACGAGATCGACGCCGTGGGCCGGCATCGCGGCGCCGGCCTGGGCGGCGGGCACGACGAACGCGAGCAGACCCTGAACCAGTTGCTGGTCGAGATGGACGGCTTTGATTCGAACGAAGGCGTCATCCTGATCGCCGCCACCAACCGGCCCGACGTGCTGGATCCGGCGCTGCTGCGCCCGGGACGCTTCGACCGCCGCGTGGTGGTGCCGCGCCCGGACGTGAAGGGCCGCGAGGCCATCCTGAAAGTTCACACCAAGAAAGTGCCGCTCGCCGACGATGTGGACCTGATGGTGCTCGCCCGCGGCACCCCGGGGTTCTCCGGAGCCGACCTGGCCAACCTGGTCAACGAAGCGGCGCTGCACGCCGCCCGGCAGAACCGCAAGGTCGCCACCATGTCGGATTTCGAGCTCTCGAAGGACAAGGTGCTGATGGGCGTCGAGCGGCGGTCCATGATCATCAGCGAGGAGGAGAAGAAGACCACCGCCTTTCACGAGGCCGGCCACGCCCTAGTGGCGGCCATGATGCCCGCTGCCGACCCGCTGCACAAGGTCACCATCATCCCCCGCGGCATGGCCCTCGGTCTCACCATGCAGTTGCCGATGGATGACAAGCATACCTATTCGCGCCAATTCCTGGAATCCCAGCTCGCCATTCTCATGGGCGGCCGTGTGGCCGAGGAAATCTTCCTCGACCAGATGACCACCGGGGCGGGCAACGATATCGAGCAGGCGACCGAGCTGGCCCGGCGCATGGTCTGCGAGTGGGGCATGAGCGAAGAGATGGGCCCGCTGACGTTCGGCAAGAAGGAAGAGCAGATCTTCCTGGGCCGCGAAATCGCCCAGCACCGCGACTACAGCGAGGACACCGCGGTGAAAATCGACGCCCAGGTGCGGCGCATGGTCACCGAGGGCTACCGGAAAGCCAAGGAGGTCGTCCAGCAACGCTCGGAGGCGCTGGTGCGCATCGCCGAGGCGCTGCTCGAGCGCGAAGTCCTCGACGGCCCGGAGATCAATCTGCTCATCGAGGGCAAGCCCCTAGCCGCGGCCGCCACCCGCACGCCGCCCGAGGAGGAGCCGCCGACCCAGAAGGTGCTGCGCCCCGACACCGGCAAGCGCGTCCCCGGCCTGGCCGAAGGCGAGCGTCCCCAGCCGGCGTGAGAAAATCAGTAGGCAGTAGGCGGTAGGCAGTAGACAGTCTTGACCACCACCTATTTCTTCGACATTGACGGAACACTGCTCGACTCTGCGTTTGACATCGCCGGCGCGGTGTCCAAGGTTTACCCCGTGCCGGAGCAGGTCGTGCGGCGTTACATCGGCCGTGCCCTGGCTGAGATGTTTGCCGACTTCTGCCCGAGCGCAACGCCGGCCGAGATCGAGCGCCTGAGCCAGCTCTACCGCGAACGCTACCGGGAGCGAGGCCACCGCTCGACCAGGGTCTACCCCGGCATAGCCGAAACGCTGGCCGCGCTCGCCGACCGCAAGAGTACCGCCACTACCAAGAGCACCGCGACCGCCGCCACCGTCCTCGAGCAGTTTGGACTGCGCCAGTACTTCGACCACGTCCAGGGCACCGACCACGGCCGCTACAAGCCCGATCCGGCCATCCTGCTCGAGGCGGCCGCCGCGCTAGGCGTGCGGCCCGCCGAATGCCTGATGGTTGGCGACGCGCCGGCCGACATCGAAGCCGGCCGCCGCGCCGGCATGCGCACCTGCGCCGTGGCCTGGGGCTACGGAGATCACGCGGAACTCAAAGCACTCGAACCCGATCTCTGGATCGATGAGCCGCGGCAACTGCTCTCACGCTCCCGCCAGCTTGGCCGTCAGTAGCCACACCAGCACCCCGGACGGCCGGAGGCCGATCGACTCCACGTCCACCCGGGCGATAGCGCCTTTCTTCATCTCCACTCGCCCCGCCGGAGACCCCACGAGGTAGCAGACCACGGTGCTCAGTTGTGGCTCGTGACCCGCCAGCAGGATCTGCTGCGCGTCCTTGTAAATCCGGATTTCGTCCCACACCCTTTCGGCGCGCTCCATCGGCGCCAGCACTTCGGTTTCGATGATCGGCCTCTCCACTCGCAGAACGTCGCGCGCCAGCTCCGCCGTTTCCACCGCGCGCTTGTACGGACTCGACAGTAGCACGTCCGGCCGCACGCCCGCCTGCCGGGCGCAGTCCAGTATCCGCCGCAGCTTCTGCTTCCCCTCCGGCGTCAGCTTGCGGCTCGCGTCCGCTTGCCCGGCCTTGGCGACCTCGGCAATTCCGTGCCGAAGGATGTAGATCTGCATGGCCTCCAGGATGGCATAAATGGAGTTATCCTAGGTGTATGAAGTTCCTTCGTTTTGACGCCATTGTCGAACCAGACAAGACAATTCGCCTGCCGGAGCCGGTTGCCTCACTGGTGAAGCCGGGAGAGCCCGTCCGGCTCGACCTCTGGGTTCAGGAAGACGACGATGCGCAGAGCGATCAGGCCTGGGAGCAGATGGCCGCCGAAGAGCTACTAAAAGCCTACGGCGAGGAAGATTCAATCTATGATCAGGTATACGGCGGGCGATATCCTGCTGGCAGAGCTTCCCTTCACGTCGGAAGCGAGCCGGAAGATACGCCCGGTGCTGGTGATGCTGGACACCGGCGATGAGGATGTTACAGTTGCACCGATTACAACGTCGTCCCGTACCGGCGCCGAAATGGTTCTGCTGATGGAATTCCGGGCCGCCGGGCTACTGAAACCCTCGAAGGTGCGTTTGCATAAGACCACGACGATCCACAAAGGGAGAACTTTGGCCAAGCTAGGAAGTTTATCCCGCGGTGACTTCGCCAAAGTCGCCCAAAAGTGGCGACAGCTTTTCACCGCCTGGCACCTGGAGCACTGAAAGTGGCCAGTCAGACCTCTGGCGAATTTCGACCGATCTCGCGATCTGTCTGTGAAGATGTTCTCGCCTGCATCCACTACACTTGAGGGCAAACCACCCGCCCCTTCGGCGGAGATTCTGGCATACTGAGTGGTTCCTTTCGAGACATGGCCCCGACTCAGGAAAGGATCTACCAGGCGGCGGTGTGGTCGATGCTGGTGTCGGCCGCTTCGATTGTGGTGTCGATCGCGGTTTCCCAGATTTTTCTGGGGCTGGCATTGATCGCGCTCATCGCCTCGGATGCCCCGCTGCGGTTTCCGCCGCTCGAAGCTCCGCTCGCCGCCTTCCTGGGCTGGACCGTGGTTTCGCTGCTGGCCTCGGGCCATCCGGCGGCGGGTCTCCCGCAGATCCGCAAGTTCCTGGTCTTCACGGTACTGCTGGTAGTGTTCAGCACGTTGCGCGAAACCCGGCACGCGCGCTGGCTGGCCGGGGCCTGGTCGCTCGCGGCTGCGGCCAGCGCCCTGCGCAGCCTGGTGCAGTTCGTCCGGAAACTGGAGGCCGCCCGGGCGGGCGGCGAGGACTTTTATCAGTTCTATGTCGGAGAGCGGATCACCGGGTTCCTCAGCCACTGGATGACGTTCAGCGAAGTCGGCATGCTGGTGTTGCTGGTCCTGCTCAGCTACCTGTTTTTCGCCCCCGGAATCAGCCGCCGCACCCGAATCCTCGGCTGCCTCGCTGGAGCCTTCCTGGCCAGCTCTCTGCTGGTGAGCTTTACGCGCAGCATCTGGCTGTCCACGGCGGCGGCCTGCGGGTACCTGGTGTGGCACTGGCGCAAGAAGCTGCTGCTGGCGGCGCCGCTGCTGGCCGCGCTGGCGTTTGTCGCCGGTCCGGAGGCCCTCCACAGGCGCATCGAGTCAATATTCCACACGCGCTCCGATAGCTCGGTGGAAGCCCGCCAGATCATGTGGCAGACCGGGTGGCGCATGATCCAGGCCCGGCCGCTGTTTGGCGTGGGTCCCCAGCGCGTGGGGCCGGAATTCCGGCGCTTCCTGCCCGCCGGCGTCGGCGAACTGCCGCCCGCTTTCTACGAGCACCTGCATAACCTTTACATCCATTACGCGGCCGAACGCGGCATCCCCGCCGTGCTGGCGCTGCTGTGGCTGCTGGGGCGCATTCTGCGGGATCACCTAAGAGCTATAGGCGCAGCCCCAC
>JACQDI010000236.1 GCA_016201195.1 Acidobacteriota bacterium
GACCTGGAGATCCGGCGGGGGTTCGCCGAGGCGTCGGGAAACGTGGACTTCTCAGTGCGGATCTCCGGCCTGGTGATCACCGACCAAGGCGCGTGGGCTCTTTCCCCCAAACAGGACCCCATCGCCTTGCTGAAGACGAAATCGATCACGCCGACCCCCAACGGGAGCACCGAAGTTCGCACGCAGGCCACCAACCAATACAAGGGGCCGGCCGGGACCGGCAGCGTGGTGCTGCGGGCCGAGTTGCTGAACCCGAACGGGGTGTCGCTGTCGGTCTCGGAGCTGACCAAATCCCCGGTGACCTTCTAGGGACTGGAACTGTGACAGGCCCCATCCACGTCCGGCTGTGCGGGGTGTGGAAGGCCTTCGGGCCCCGCCAGGTCCTGCGGGGCGTGGATCTCGCGATCGAGCGGGGTCGCGTGAACATCCTCACCGGCGGCTCCGGCCAGGGGAAGTCGCTGCTGCTGGACCTCCTCACCGGCAAGTTGCAGCCGGACGCCGGGGAGATCCTCGTTGAGGGTGAGGACATGGGGGTCCTCGGCCAACACTCTGCCCTCGAGGAGCGGCTGACGGTCGCGGAGAACGTCGCCCGCCGGCTGCGGGAGCGCCGCCGGCCTGCCGGCGCGCGGCGCCTCCGGGGGCTGGTGGGTGAGATGCTCCGGCGGCTGGGCATCCCGGAGAGCGATTATGGCAAGTTTCCGGCCCAGATCCCGCCCGGCGTGCAGAGGCGCGTGGCCCTGGCTTGCGCCATGGTGACGGAACCGAAGATCCTGGTCTGCGACGAGCCGACGACCGCGCTAGACCCGATCGCCGCGCGGCAGGTGGAAGAGGCCCTCGCCGGCGCGGCGTCGCGGCTCGGGACGACGGTGATCGTGGTCACCCTCGACCTATCCCTGGCGTTCCGCATCGGGCACCGGATCTCGGTGCTCGAGGGCGGCCGCATCGTGGCGTCCGGGACGCCGCACAAGCTGGCGGCCAAGCCGGGTCCGGCGGTGCGGCGGCTGATCGAAGCGCTGGGGCCGCCGGTGGGGTGGCCTTCCCAACGCCGCGAGGGATGACAAGCCATCCCCGCCTTATTTTTGCGTTTTCTTCCGGCGGCCACCCCTTGTTCGTTTTCCCATTGAAGCAGAAAAGCCGGTCCCGACGGGCAACGAAGCCACTGCCGGCGGGAAACCGGCTGGGAAGGAGGTTCGAAAATGGACAGGCTTAGACAAACTTTACTCTCCGTTGTGGCCGCCGCGATCCTCATCGCAGTTCTGAGCGTTGCCCCTGTGGCCCGCGTGGCCGCCCAGCAGACGATCCGTGACCAGGAGTACCCGGCAAGGAACGCTGTGCAGGCGTATGCGCTCGGGAGCTTCGTCATCGGAGCTTTTGGCACTGGTTTGGTAACACTCTATACCGTACCCCCGATGAAGCGACTGGTGATTGAGAATGTCTCGCTATCGGCAACCATAGGCGTTGGGCAGAACATGTTTCTAGCGGCATTGAAGACAACAGCGCCTGGGGCGGCCGGCCCGCTCGATCATTACCTGGTGCTGTCTCCGCAGGGGACGCAGGCGGGAGGCAACGCGGTTTTCGCGAGTAATGCGTTAGAGCGGTTGTATGCCGATCCTGGCACCACGGTAAGATTCGAGGCCCTTCGCACCTCCGGCGACGGCACAGGGTTCGTCGGTGTCTCCATCTCGGGATACCTGGTCGATCTCCCCTGAGAGGCCCTGGCAGGTTTTCCTGGAGCAGGAACAGGCGCCGTGTGACCGCGAATAAGTCTTTGCGCGCTTTTTCTTCCGTTCCGCCCGGCTCGTACGTTGTGCGAGTGGAGGTGACGTATGAACCACAAGCTGAAACACCGGCGGGTCACGCGGCGCGGGTTGATCCTGGCGGGCGGGGCCGCGCTGGTGGGGACCCGGCTGCACGCCGCTCCCGACAAGGATCCGAACCTCATCGTTCTGCTGGACTTCACTCAGCCAGCCCCGCGCATTCTGGAAGCGGACCTGGAGATCCGGCGGGGGTTCGCCGAGGCGTCGGGAAACGTGGACTTCTCAGTGCGGATCTCCGGCCTGGTGATCATCCCCGACCAAAGTGACTGGACCTTCCCCCCAAAAAGCGACCCCATCGTCTTGCTAAAGACGAAATCGATCACACCGACGCCCAACGGGAGCACCGAAGTTCGCACCCAGGCCACCAACCAATATGAGGGACCGTCCGGGACCTTCAGCGTGGTGCTGCGGACCGAATTGCTGAACCCGAACGGGGTCATCATCGCCGCGTCGGAGCTGACCAAATTCCCAGTGACGTTCCCCGCGTGACGGGAGGGCGCGTCTCCCAAAAGATGGGGTTCCCCCTGATGTCTCCTGGCGATATGATTGTTGTGTGTTGCCGGGGATCACGGAGAAACACGACTTCGAGAGGATCTATCAGCAGCACCTCCCGGAGGTGTTCCGGTACGCCTGCCGCTGCGTCGGGCGGCGGGAGGTTGCCGAGGAGATGACCGCGGAGGCGTTCCTGGAGCTGTACCGGCGCCTGGACGGCCTCTCGGAGGAGAACCTCCGGGGCTGGTTGATGACCGTGGTCAGGAACCGGGCCACCGACTACTGGCGGCGGGCGGCGCTGGAGAGCCGGTACACGGCCCCATTGGCCTCCCCCGCGCTGGCCAACGGCCCTCAGCAGACGCTGGAGAGCTGGCTCGCCGACCGCGAGGCGTTGAAGCCGATCCACCGGGTGTGCGTGCTGTTGCGCTACGCCTGGGGGATGGAACGGGGCGAGATTGCGCGGCGGACCGGGTTGTCCGAGAATCAGGTGAAAGGCAGCTTACAGTACGCCCTAATCCTGCTGCGCAAGGAATTGGAGCCGTAAGATGGACGAACGGGAGTTCCTGAAGAGGTACGGGGCGGCGGTGGAGTCCTTGCGTGCGCGCGCCGGGCGCTGCCCCCACCCGGACCTGCTGCTGGCGGCGCGGGAAGGGGTCCTGCCGGAGGAGATCGGCGCCGGCGTGGTGGCGCACCTCGCGGAGTGTTCCCTGTGCCGGGCGCTGGAACGCGACCTGGCAGATCCGGGACTGGCGGCTCCCTCGAGCCGGCAAGAGAAGCGCATCCGGGCGCGGGTGCGGCGTGTGGCCGGCGAGCGGCCGAAACGCCGGTGGGTGCTGTTTGCGATCCCTGCGGCGGCGGTCGCCGCTCTGTGCTTTGTGTTCCTTGTTCCGCGGGGGCCCCGTCCTGCGCCGGCGCCGCCAGCTCCGGCGACCAGGGCGGGACTGGAAAAGCCTGCGGTGAATCTGCCCGTGGCGTCGGCCCTGGTGTGGCGCGGCGCAGGCGAAGAACCGCAGAAGCTCATCCAGGAGCTGAACGAGGCGCTGGAGCCCTACCGCGTGGACCAATACGAGGAGTCCGTTCGGCGGCTGGCGGCGTTCGCGGTCCGGCATCCGAAGTCGGCCGAAGCGCATTTCTACCTCGGGGTCAGCCTGCTGTTTCTGGACCGGAAGGCGGAAGCGGCCGTGGCGCTGGAGAAGGCCAAGGAGAGGGCCGAAGGGCCGCTGGCAGCCCAGGCGGCCAAGTACCTGGAACTGGCCCGGAGGTAGGCATGGCGCGGTGGGCACTGGCGCTCGTGGCGCTGACCTGTTGGGCGCAATCGCTCGACGAGCTGATGCAGGAGGCCGTTCGGCTGCGGCAGGCCGGCAAGCTGGAAGAGTCCATTCAGCAGTGCAAGAAGCTGCGGGAGCTGGCCGGCCGGCAGAAGAACGTCACGGCCGAAATAGTGGCTCGCCGCGGTCTGGCGAGTGTGTATCATCAGCAGGCCAGGTATCCCGCCGAGCGGCAAGAACTGGAAGCCGCGCTGGCCCTGGCGAAGACCTCCGGGGACCGCCGGGAAATGGGGAAGATTTCCAACGATCTCGGGATCGTGGTGTACATGATGGGCGAGTGGGACCGCGCGCGGCAGCATTGGCGCGAAGCGCTGGCGCACTTCGAGGCGGCCGGCGAGGAGCGGCATGCGATCAACACGATCGTGAACCTCGTTTTCGTCCCGCTGGACCGTGCAGAGAAAGAGAAGCTCATGGCCGAAGGCCTGCGATGGGCGCGGCGGCTGGGCGACGAGATGCAGGAGGGCCGGCTGCTGCACCTGGCTGCCGATGACGACTACGGGGAAGGGAACTTCGCGCGGTCGCTCGAGCGGCTTCAGCGGGCCATCGAGTTGTTTGAGAAGATCGGGGAAAAGCAAAAGCTGGCCGATGCGCTGACCAGCCTGGGACGCTTGCATCGGGCGCATGGGCTGCCGGAACGGGCGTTGGAATACCACCAGCGGGCGCTGCGGATCCGCGAGCAACTCGGGGACCGGGAAAGGATCATGCAGAGCCTGAACGCAATCGCTGTCACCTACGGGAACATGGGCCAACACCGCCGCGCCCTGGACTATGACCAGCGGGCCCTGGCCATAGCCCGCCAGACCGGTTCCCAGGAGCTCCTTCGGTTTCATCTTCAGCAGTTGGGGATCGGTTATAGTAACGTGCGTGAATTCCGGCGCGCCGCCGAGACCCTGGAGGAAGCGCTGGCGGTGGTTGCACAGGCGCCCCGAGGCGAGCTTCATTCCGCGTTAAGCGAGGCATATACGGGGTTGGGTCGTCTGGAGGCGGCGCTGGGGGAGGCTGAAAAGGCCGTCGAACTGAGCCGGCTGGGGTCGGGGGTTACCAGCGATAACTTACCGGCCTCGCTCTGGCAGCGGGCCATCGTTAAGAAAAGCCTCGGCCGCCCGGCCGAAGCGCTGGCCGACCTCCGGCAGGCAATGGACTACCTGGAAAGCCTTCGCGCGCGGCTGGCGCCGGCCGACTACATGAAGGGCGGCTTCACCGACTACTGGCTGAGACTGTACGATCTGGCCATCGAGATCTACCATGGCGCGCGAATGCACGAGCGGGCCTTCGAGGCGGCCGAGCAGGCGCGGGCACGAGCCTTCGTGGACTTGCTGGCCACTCGGGAGTCGCTGAACGGCGCCAATCCGGAGTTGAAGAGCTTCGCTTCGGTGGGACCGTTCACCGCACGGCTGATGGCGGAACAGGTGGAGCGGCTCGACTCGACGCTGCTGGCGTATTGGGTGGGCGAGGAGGCGGCCTATCTGTGGGTTTTCCGGCCGGGGGTGGCGGTTCAAGGCTTCCGCCTCCCGGCCTCCAAGGAGCGCCTGCGGCGGCTGGCTGCGGAGGCCGCCGACAAAAACAAGCTGGACCGCAAGGAAAGCTTTTGCGAGCTGTACAAGCTGCTGGTCGAGCCGGCGAGGAGCCTTTTGCCGAAGCAAGAAGGCAGCCTGCTGACCATCGTGCCGCACGGGCCGCTGTTTCAGGTTTCGTTCGCGGCGCTGGCGGACGAGCGCGGCCGCTATCTCGCCGAGGATTACGCCCTGCACTACGTTCCGGCGGGCGCGGTGCTGGCCTTCACAGGGCGAAAGAAGCGGCAGGACCTGGCTCGGGCGCCTGCCTACCTGGTGGTGGCCGATCCGACCTCCGCGCCTCCTTTGCCGGATGGCCAGCCGATGCCGCCGCTGCCGGGCGCCCGGCGCGAAGCCGAGGCCGTCGCCGGCGCGGCCCCCGGCTCTGCGGTGACGCTGGCGGGCCCCGAAGCCCAGCCGGAGAACGTGCGCCGGATGGCGGCGGGGAAAGCAGTCCTGCACTTCGCGACGCACAGCATCATCCGCGATGACCGCCCGATGGAATCCTTCCTGGCGCTGGAAGGCGGCAAGCTGACGGCGCAGGATGTCTACGGACTCACGCTGGAGGCCGACCTGGTTTTCCTCAGCGCTTGCCGGACGGGGCTGGGCCGCATCTCCGGCGACGGGATCGTCGGTCTGACGCGGGCGTTCTTTTACGCCGGCGTCCCCTCAGTGGTGGCCACCCTCGGAGAAATCGCCGATGCCCCCACGGCGCGGCTGGTCGAGGAGTTTTATCGCCGCTTCCGAGAGAGTGGAAACAAAAGCGCCGCGCTGCGTGCGGCCCAGCTTCAGTTGCTGTCGGAACTGCGCGCGGGCAAGGTGAAGGCAGGTTCGATTACTCTGTCGGAGCACCCGGTATTCTGGGCGAATTTTGTGCTACAGGGGGAGCCGTAGGCCAACCACAGTCAGATGCTTTGCACTCCAAATGGACGCCAGGGCATCGACCACCTGGTTTGGACTGCAATTGGAGTCCGTCTGCACGGTCCCTTATTAAGGAGAATCCCAGCGGCACGGCTGTGGGGTGCTGAGCCAGTTGTTTTTTCTGATGCCCAAGGGCCCCGCAAATGTTTTGCTGTCAGCAGGATGCCTGGGTTCGATCCATCATCGAGGAACGCTGGGGCGGCCAGCAGAGTTCGAAAAGTGTCCAAGACACCCCGCCACGTCTCGAACCGCAATCCGAACTGCATCTCGCGGCCCAGGCCGGCGCTGGTGACCTGGCCGAAGTTGCCGGTGCCGATGGTTCGTCCGGGCGGGTCAAACGGCGGCGTGTTGGTGGAGTTGTACATCTCCCACCGGAATTGCACGCGCTTGGCTTCGGTGATGCGGAAGTTCTTAAACAGGGCCGGGAGCGGTGAGGATGTTTCGCCCCGAGCTGCCGTAGTGCCCCACGGCCAGGCGAAACGCGGACGTATCGAACCAGCGCCTCAGGCTTCGCTGATCGCCCGCCAGCCTGGCGTCGGCGATGCGATCGGGGCGGCGCGTGCAGCGAGGGCAGCCGTCGGACACCGGCTGGAGCGTCTGGATCGGGTAAAAAGGCATACCGGTCTCAAACGTAAACACGCCATTCGCCTGCCAGCCGCCAAGAACATGCCCGAGGAAGCCCTGCTGACTCCGCAGCAGAGGCAACTCGTAGAGCCAGGAACCGGTGACCCGATGCCGCTGGTTGGTTTCGGCCAAGGCTTTCTCGGCTTTGGCATCGAAGGGATTGCTGAGGCGATCGGCTCCGTTGCCGGCGAAGGAGTCAAACATGGTTTTCGACCAGGTGTAGGTGGCGAGGAAGGTCAAGCCCTGGGAAAAGCGCTTATCAACCTTGGCGATCAGGCCGTGGTAGTTGCCCGAGGCGTCGCTGTCGATGAACTCGATATTGCCCCATTGCGGCAAGGCCCGCTGGGTCTGTCCGGCCAGGACGTTGATGATGTTGTACTCGGCGGGACGATTCGAGGAACTCGCTCAACGCAGCGTTGAATTTATCGGGCTGCTCCATCATTAGAAAGTGGCCGGCGCCTTCGTACTCGACATAGCGGAGCTTGGGGAAGACGCCGCGCAGGAACTCCTCGTAGTTGAAGGTGCGATTGGGACGCTTGGTTACAATGGCCAGGGTGGGGACCTGGGGCCAGGTCTCGGTGAGGGGCTTCAGGGCCATCATGCCCTCCATGGCCGAGGCCACCACCTTCTGCGGCGTGGCAAGCATCTTGGAGCGGATCTCGTCTTTGATCGCGACCGGGGTCTGCGGGGTGAACATGGAGTCGATCATTTTGTTGGTGGCGGTCCGGTAGTCGGGGGCGCGATAGATCTTGCTCATGGCGGCGGCCCCGTCGGCCTGCTTTTGCTTCTCGGCGTCGTCTTTGGGCGGGCGGGGGATAAAAGCGTCCACCATTACCAGGCCGGCGACCTTGTTGGGGTAGGCGCGCAGAAACTGGAGGGCGACGGGGGTTCCCATACTGTGTCCGACGAGAATCGCCTTTTCGACCTTCGCGTCGCGCATGACGGCTTCGACGGCGCGGGCAAACAGGTCCTGGGTGTAGGAGACGTCAGGCTTGTCGCTCTTGCCGTGCCCGGGCAGATCGATGAGCAGGGAGCGGCGTTTCTCGTAGACGGGAGACTGGAGGCGCCAAAAGGTGAGGTCACAGGTCCACCCGTGGATGAACACTACGGCCTGCTTGCCCTTGCCGTAGCTCTGGTAGTGGACCTTGGAGCCGTCAAGCTTGACAAAGCGGTCGGAAGCAAGGACCGGAGAGGCGAAAAGCAAGAGGACGCTCAAGAGTGTTCGCATGGTGATCCGGATTGGCGGCGGCGAGCAGAACCTTCGCCGCTCAGCCGCCTACGTATTCGTACGGCCGTGACAGCGCCGCGGATTCGATGTTGCGCTTCCAGTCTTCGAGGAACGGTCCCTTGATCTTGGCGGCGCGATCGCGGAGGGATGCCATCTGCGTTTCGCTGAGCGGCCTGAATTGCTGGGCGATGCGCACGTCGTCCTCGAGCTGGCCGATGGTGGTGCAGCCGATGGCCGTGCAATGGATGGGGAGGCTCAGTACATAGGTGAGGCAGTCCTTCGCGCTCATGGTTTGCAGCAGCTTGGCATTGGCGAAGTTCTTAATTCCCTGGATGCCGATGCCGCGCTCGACGGCCTTGGGCAGCACGAGTTTCTCGAAGCTCAGGTAGCTGGGGTCGGCGGCGTGGAGCGGCATCAGGATGCTGTCGTACTTGTCGTAGGCCTGGAGCATCTCCAGGTGCACATAGGGGTCCTTGTGGCCGGTGAAGCCGATGAAGCGGCACTTGCCGGCCTTCTTGGCGGCCTCAAAAGCCTCGATGGCTCCGCCGGGGCCGAAGATGCGGGCAACCTCTTCCTTCTCGCCCACGGCATGGATCTGCCACAGGTCAACGTAGTCCGTCTTCAGACGGCGCAGCGACGCGTGCAGCTCGGCTTCCGCTTCCTGGCGCGTCCGTTTGGTGGACTTGGTGGTGAGGAAGATGCTCTTGCGGACGGCGGGCAGCACGTCGCCGTAGACTTCCTCCGATTTGCCGTCCCAGTACCCGGCGGCGCAGTCGAAGTAGTTGATGCCCAGCTCGACGGCGCGGCGCACGATGGCGCGGCCGTCCTCTTTATCGGCCAGCAGGGGGAAGCGGCCCCCGGCCTGGCCGATAACAGTGAGCCGGACTCCGGTTTTGCCGAACGTGCGCATGGGGATGTCGCCGGTCTTTACTTTAGCCGCGCGGGCAGCGGCGATTCCGGCGAAGGCCCCGCCGACAAACACTCTGCGTTTCATGGTGTCTCCTTCCTGGTTCAGTATTGTACCGGGAAAGTTCGATATAATGAAGAGTTTTCCTCCACCCTGGAAAGTTCGCTGTGTCTCTGGACTATCTCGAAATCCGCGGCGCGCGGGTGCATAACCTCAAGAACATTGACTTGGAACTGCCCCATAACCAGATGACGGTGATAACGGGGGTAAGCGGGTCGGGGAAGTCGTCGCTCACCGGGGTGAGCGGATCAGGCAAGTCGTCGCTCGCCTTTGACACCATCTACGCCGAGGGTCAGCGGCGGTACGTGGAGTCGATGTCGGCTTATGCGCGGCAGTTCCTGGAGCGGATCGCCAAGCCCGACGTGGAGGAGATCAGCGGAATTGCGCCGGCCATCGCCATCCGGCAAAAGAACACCTCGCGCAACCCGCGCTCGACTGTGGCCACGGCTACCGAGATCTACGATTTCCTGCGGCTGCTCTACGCGCGGGCGGGGCGGACGTTTTGCAGCCGGTGCGGCGCGCGGGTCAAGAAAGACACGGTGGACGAGGTGGCCGCGCGGGTGCTGGAGCTGGAGCCGGGCTCGCGTTGGTACGTGCTGTTTCCGGTGCGCGGGGCGGGCGCCACGGTGTCCACCGAGGTGCTGAAGGCGCACCTGTTCGAGCTGCGGCAGAAGGGGTTCAACCGGTTGTTCCAGAGCGGGCGCACGTTCGAGTTCTCCACACCCGAGTCGCTGCTGGAGATCGATTTCAAGCAGCCGCTGTTTGCGCTGGCCGATCGGATCGCCATTTCCGGCGACCTGCGGCAGCGGGTGGTGGACACGGTGGAAATCTGCTACCGCGAGGGGGGCGAGGCGATCTTCGAGTCAGCGGCGGACCCGAGCGTCCGTCTGCGGTGCAGCGAGCAGTTCGAGTGCAAACAGTGCCGCGTGGCCTACCAGGAGCCGGAGCCGCAACTGTTCAGCTTCAACAGCCCGGTGGGCGCCTGCCCGCGCTGCCAGGGGTTCGGCAACGTGATGGATTTCGACATGGACCGGGTGATTCCGGACCCGACGCTCACGCTCAACCAGGGCGCGGTCGAGCCGTGGACCAAGCCGGCCTACCTGCGGTTTCTGACGAAGCTGAAGCGCAGCGCCGCCGGGGAGATGCGGTTCGATGTTCCGTACCGCGAGCTGATGAAGAACGAGCGGGAGCTGGTGCTGGAGGCGATCCAGGCCTTCTTCGCGCGCCTGGAGCGGAAGAAATACAAGATGCACGTGCGCGTGTTCCTGAGCCGCTACCGGGGTTACGGGCAGTGCCCGGAGTGCCGCGGCGGACGGCTGCGCCAGGAAGCGCTGAACGTGAAGATCGGGGGCAAGAGCATTGGCGAGGTGGTGGCCTTGAGTCTGGAGCAGGCCCAGCCGTT
>JACQDI010000237.1 GCA_016201195.1 Acidobacteriota bacterium
GGCTCATCCGGCACGAACAGCAGAACGGCATAGACCGCCCAAAACGGCGCTGCGGTGGTGGCATGCAGCAGAAACGCCGCTGCCCCGGCGACCCCGGCGGCCAGATAGCGGCGGTGAGCGGCGAACCCGATGCCCAGCGCCACCGGTCCCAGGGCGAACGCCCGCGGCACCGGCTCGTATTCCACCAGCAGCACCGACGGCCCGCGCACGGCCCCCCCCAGCGCATACACGCCCGCGCAGGCCAGCGCGAGCCCCTCCGAGAGTCCCATGGCCCGCGTAATCAGGAAAATTCCCGCCAGCAGTGTGACCCGCACCACGACGTGCAACACGCCCAGCGCGGCCTCCAGGGGCAGTCCCGTGACCCACCGCGCGGCCCGCACCAGCTCGTCGTAGAGCGTAAACGCCGTGTGCGCCCGCACCGCCATCGGATCGCGTCCGAGCAGCTCGGGGTTCTCGAATCGCTCGAACATCGGCGCGTAAATCTGCGTATCCGATTCGAGGTAGATATGTCCCGGATATTGAAAATAGGAAAGCAGCGCCAGCAGGACCAGGCCCCCCCAAGCCCGCCCGGAGACGCCGCTCATAAAGTCCCAGGCTCTCGCAAAGCCGCCAAGATCGGCCAGGTGCTCTGCGTGATCATTGGGCGGGGGTTTTCTCCAATTGCTGCTTGGCCCACACTCGCCGCGGGTTCAGCTTGACGGCCTGGGCCAGGGACTCGCGCGCCTCGCGGTTCCGGTTAGCCTTGCGCAGCACGATGCCCTGCCACAGGTAGGCCTGATCGGATTTGGGATCGAGCTCGATGGCCTTGCGGATATCCTCGAGCGCGGCGTCGGTTCCACCGCCGAACATCGGCGGCAGGTAGTACTTGCCGATGCCCCGGCTCAAGTAGGCATCGGAATTCTTGGGGTCGAGCGTGACCGCCCGCTCCAGTTCCTCCTTGGTCTTGGGGCCGTATTTCAGCGCCAGACCGAGATTCCCCGGGATGGCCTGGGCGTAGAGGGCGCCGAGCAGCCGGTGGTACTCGGCGGATTTGGGATCGCCGGCCACTGCCTTCTCCGCCGCCGCGATTCCGGCTTCGGCCGCCTTGCGGCCGCCGGCCTGGTCCCGAACCTCAGCGAAAATTTCGGCCAGATAGGAGTAAACCAGGGCCGCCTCATACTGCAAGCGGGGGTTCTGGGGCTGTTTCGCCGCCGCCTCGGCCGCCCGCGCCACGGTAGCTTCAAGCGCAGCCCGGTCCTGCACATCCCGCGCCCGGCGCGCGTCCTCAATCACCCCGGCCGCCGCCAGTGCGACCGCCATCCCGATCCACATCGAGCGCACCGCACTATTGTAGAATACGAATTGCTCAACAGGGGAAAACCATGAACCGACGACAACTGTTTCGAACCCTGGCCGGTGGCGCGATGGCCGCCCGGCTGGCCCAGGCGGCCCGGCTCACCCGTGCCAACCTGTGCTTCATCACCGACGAGGTCAACCGCAACCTAGCCCTCGCCCTTCCCTTCGCCGCCGAGTTCGGCATCCAGCAGGTCGAGCTGCGCAACGTGGACGGCGTGTACTGCTTCCGCCACGATAACGACAAGCTCAAGCAGGTCCGCGCCCAACTCCGCGAATACGGCATCCGCGTGGCTGTGCTCTCCACGCCGATCCTCAAGTGCGTCCTTCCCGGCAGCACCCTCACCGCCGGGTCGGCTAGAGAGGTCAAAGTGGCGCAGAAGGACTTCCCCGTCCCGGAGGAGCAGCAGTTCGCCCAACAGATGGACTTCCTGCACAAGGCCATCGAGGCCGCCCGCATTCTCGAAACCGACAAGCTGCGCATCTTCTCTTATTGGCGGGTGGAGGACCGCGAAAAGGAGCGGCCACGCATCCTGAACGGACTGAGCCGCCTGACCGAGGTGGCCGAAAAGGAAAAGATCCGGCTGTGCATCGAAAACGAGCCGTCCTGCAACCTCGGCAACTGCATCGAAAGCGCCACGGTGCTGAGGAAGATCAACTCCCCCTGGTTGGGTATGGCCTGGGATGTGGTCAACGGCACAGCCAGCGGCGAAACACCTTACCCCGATGGATTCAACCTGCTCGACAAAAAGAGCATCTGGCACATGCACATCAAGGACACGAGAATCGATCCGGAAACCAAGAGGCGCCAGACCTGCGCGGTGGGCGACGGCGTGATACCCTACCACGACATTTTCACCGCCATGGGTAAGGCCGGCTACACCGGAGCCCTCTCCATGGAGACCCACTTCTCTGTCAATGGCTCCCGCGAGCCCGCCAGCCGCCGGTCTATCGCCGGGCTGCTGAAAGTCGTCGATCAACTGACGTAGCCGGCCGGGGGCCGCTGCGGCCCGTGGCAAAACCCCGCTCCCTCACGGTCGCGGCTCGGTAAGGCGTTGAATCTACAGAGCCGCGCGCGTCAGCAAGCGGTTATCAATGACTTTTACCACGGGCTAGACTACCGGGCACCCCAAGGCGCGCCGGATTTCTGCGGGTGATCGCCCGCACCTGATCGACTTCGGTGTAAGCTAGGGGTGGATTGCACAAAGGAGCGCAGCCATGAAACCACACCCCAGTTCCCGTCGCGAGTTCCTCGGCACGGCGGTCGCCGGGCTTTCGCTCGCGCAGAGGCTTTCGGGCAAGGCCGCCCGCCCGGCCAACGCTCGGGTCATCGGCGCCAATGACCGCATCAACTTCGGCATGATCGGCGTGGGAGGCATGGGCTTCGGCCATGTCCGCCAGCTCGTGGCCCGCGGCAAGGACCAGGCTGACGTGCAGGTCGTGGCCGCGAGCGACATCTACACGCGCCGCAAGAAGCGCACCCAGGAATACGCGAGCCTCGCCGAGAAAGACCTCCACCACGACTACCGCGAGCTGCTCGCCCGCAGCGACGTGGACGCGGTGGTCATTGCCACCCCCGACCACTGGCACGCCCGCATGGCCATCGACGCGCTGAACGCCCGCAAGGACGTCTACCTCCAGAAGCCGATGACCTACACCATTGAGGAAGCTCACGACGTTGCCGCTGCCGTCGAGCGCACCCAGCGCGTGTTGCAGGTCGGCAGCCAGCACACCTCCGATCTGCGCTTCCACCGCGCCAAGGAAGTCATCGAGAAAGGCTGGATCGGCGCGCCGCTGTGGTTTCAGGGCACCTACTCCCGCAACTCGATCTATGGCGAGTGGAACTACAAGATCGAGGACGACGGCGATGACCGCAACATCGACTGGAAGGCCTTCCTCGGCTCCGCCCCCAAGCGGGCTTTCAGCCAGGACCGTTACTTCCGCTGGCGCAAATACTGGGACTACTCCGGCGGCATCGCCACCGACCTGCTCTACCACAAGCTGGCGCCGTTCCTGCTGGCCTTAGGACCCCAGTTTCCTGTTCGTGTCACCGCCAACGGCGGCATCTACGTTCACAAGGACCGCGAGGTCCCCGATACCTACTCGACCACCGTCGAGTACGAGAATTTCTACGCTGTCATGTCGTCGTCGATGGCCTCCGCGGCCGGGAACCAGGGCCTGCGGGACATCATTTACGGCCACGATGGCTCGATCCAGTTCCTGCCCAACCAGATCCTGGTCACCCCGGAACGCCAGTTTCGCAAGAAGTTCGCCGACGCGACCGGCAAGGATGAACTGACCATCGAGGTCGAGAAACAAAACATTGGCGAGCTGCACATGGAAAACTTCCTGGCCTCGGTGCGCTCACGCCAGCAGCCTGTGTTCAACGCCGCTTTCGGATACCGGGTGATGGCAGCTATCAAGCTGGGTGTGGATTCCTACCGGCAGAACAAGCTGATGGCGTTTGATCCGAAATCGGAGAAGGTGATCAAGACCGCGCCCAAGCGGCCCGGTTATGAAGGCACCGGGAAA
>JACQDI010000238.1 GCA_016201195.1 Acidobacteriota bacterium
CCTTCAGATACGCCAGCAGATCCTTCACCTCCGCCCGCTGGTAAAAGCTCAGCCCGCCCACCAGCAGGTACTTGCGCCCGTACCGACGCAGCGCCTCCTCGATCTGCCGCGATTGGAAGTTGGTCCGGTAGAGCACCGCCACGCGGTCGCCGCGGTTTTGGGCAATGTATTTCTCGATCGCGCCGGCGATGAACAACGCCTCCTGCTCGGCGTCCTGCCCGGCGTAGAAAACGATCTTCGCCCCCGAGCCGGCGCTGGTCCACAAGGTCTTCCCCTTGCGCTCCTTGTTGTGCGCCACTACGCGGCCGGCAGCGTCCAGGATGTTCTTCGTGGACCGGTAGTTTTGCTCCAGCCGGATCAGCACCGCCCCGGGGTAGTCCCGCTCGAAATCGAGAATGTTGCGGATATCCGCCCCCCGCCAGGCATAAATCGACTGGTCCTCGTCGCCCACCACGCAAACGTTGCGACGCGGCTCCGACAACAGCCGCACCATCTCGTATTGCGGCCGGTTGGTGTCCTGGTATTCGTCGACCATCACGTAGTGGAAGCGGTCGGTCACCCGCCGCCGCGCCTGCTCGTCGTGGCGTAACAGCCGCACCGTCTCGAGCAGCAGGTCGTCGAAGTCGAGCGCGTTCGCCTGCCGCAGCGCCGCCTCGTATTGTTCGTAGATGACGGCCAGCTTCTCCGCCTGCGGATTCTTGGCGCTGCGGAAGTACTGCTCCGGCGCCAGCCGCTGGTTCTTGGCGTGACTGATACGCGCCAGCGCCCCGCGATACGGCAGAAATTTCTCGTCGAGCCCCAGTTGCCGGTAAACCGCCTTCACCACCGAGAGCTGGTCCGCCTCGTCATAGATTGAGAACCGCGTGGTGAAGCCCGGCCGTACTTGGGCAAGCGACGCCCCCTCGCGCCGCAGCAGCCGCACCGAGAGCGAATGGAACGTCGATACCAGCGGCGCCGGCGCCCCCGGC
This sequence comes from Acidobacteriota bacterium, assembly GCA_016201195.1. Taxonomy (GTDB): domain Bacteria; phylum Acidobacteriota; class Terriglobia; order Bryobacterales; family JACQDG01; genus JACQDI01. Next base: position 969 of record JACQDI010000238.1, read on the forward strand.
TCGAGCATCGCCACCACTCGGTCCCGCATCTCCCCCGCCGCCTTGTTGGTGAAGGTCACCGCCAGGATTTGCCACGGTGAAACGCCGCAATTACGGATCAGGTGCGCGATCCGATAGGTGATCACCCGCGTCTTGCCGCTCCCGGCCCCGGCCAGGATCAGCAGCGGGCCCTCGGTATGCTCCACGGCTTCCCGCTGCCGCGGGTTGAGTTGTTCCAGGAAATCCATGAAGGAACGTAGATCGCAGATCGTAGAGCGTGGGCCTGCTTGCGGGCCCACGCTCCACGATCCACAATCCACGTTCTACTGTAGCAGACCGCCGTGTCCGAGGCCGGCGACCTCGGCGGCGGCGACCCGATAGCGGGCGAGAAGAGGCGGGAGAAGCAGATCAACTACGTTGGGTTTGGGGGAACGGAAACATCCTGGGGCGGATATTACTGGGACGTCGCCCGCGTACGCCAGCAGTAGAAGGTTGCCCGGCTCGACGGGCGCCAGGAAGCGCTCCAGCCGGCAACCGACGCGCTCCATGGCCCGGCCGACAGCGTCGGACGGGCCGGCGGGAGCAGTGGTGGAAGCAATCAGCACGACCGTAGGGTGCGAGCGCAGCAGGTGATCGAGGCACCGCGCCACGCGCGCCTCCTCCTCGACGGCGGTGAGGGCGAAGGTCACCCCTGTCCCCAGCCGGTCCAGCCGCGTCCGCATGATGCCTTCAAACAATTGCCGCGCCCGCTCCCCTTGCAGCGGGTCGCAGTAGAGCACGGCCACCACCGGGCGCCGGATCGGCCGCGCCTGCAGCAGCGGACCCCGCTCTCGCAGCGTCGCCCGCACTTCGTCCATCTCCAGTTGTGACACCGCAAACGGCGCCGTCTTCACGGTCGCCACCCGCCGCTCGGCCATCTCAAAAGAAAAATTCGCACCCGTGGCCACCGCCAGGCACCCGCTCGAGTTCACCTGGCGCAGCAACTGGTCATCCACCAGCAGGCAGCAGTTTTCGCTGGCCATCAGGTTGGCCCTGCCTCCCGCCGCCATGTGGATGCTCAAGCTTCCGCAGCCCACCTCGGAAGCGATCACACTGGCCGCGTAGTCCTCGCCCACCTCCCCCTGCTCCAGTTCGGCCACGTAAATGCGCGTAAGACCCTCCGCGCCGAGCAGGCGGATGTCCTCCTCGCTGAGCAGATGGCCCTTGGCCAGCAGTTTCTTGCCGCATGGCCGGAAAATCGGATGGAGCAGGAGACGGCCGGCGGAATCTTTCACGTCTACGGCCTGCATCTTCACGGTGCACCTCCTTAGGTCGCCCTCGTGCTCCAATCGGGCGTCTTCATTGTATGCACAACTAGTGCGTTGAGAAGGCGATTATTCTCAACTTTATTTTTATTTATCGTGAAATCTACTGCAAAATACGGAAAACCGGAGCACCGGGGGATGGTTTCAGCCAGTAGGCGACCGCCGTCTCGTCGCAGCAGTCCTGCTTGGGGCAGGCCGCGCAGTCCTTCCAGGCCTTCCAGGGGACCAGCTCCCGGGCGATCGGTGCAAAGCCTAGCCGCGCAAAGAATTTCAGCTCGTAGGTGAAGGCGAAAACCATGTCCAGATCGCGCTCGCGGGCTTCTTCCAGAAGGGCCTCCACGATCGCCCGGCCCAGGCCCGCTCCCTGGGCATCTGGGGCCACGGCCAGGCTGCGCAGCTCGGCTACCTTCGGAGTGTAAAATGCAACACGGCGCAGGCTAAAATCTTGCCTTTTGAGGAAATAACTCGAAAATTATCAATCGCTTGCAGCAAATCCTGCTCCGTCCGGGGCAGCAGGATACCCAGATCCGAGTAATGCCGGATCAGGGCGTACAGTCCCCGAACGTCCTTCGCCCGGGCGGGGCGGACCCGAACGGCGTTGATCGCAGCGGCGCTCATACCACAGTCGTCCCCGCCCCCCTCCCGTTCAGCAATTGCTCCAGTACCCGCGGCTGCGCCCCGGCGGCGATCCGCACCTCGGGGATCCCTTGCCGGACGGCCGCGACGCAGGCCCGCAGCTTGGCCTCCATGCCGCCGGTCGCCACCCTTCGGGCGATCAACTCCTCGGCCCCCTCTGTGGTCAGTTCCGGAACCAGCCGTTTTTCCCCGTACAGAACGCCCTCCACGTCGGTCAGGAAAATCAGCCGGTCGGCCAGAAAGTGCGCCGCACAGGCCACCGCCATCTGGTCGGCGTTGACGTTGTAGATCTCGCCGTGCGCCCCCGCCGCCAGACACGCCA
>JACQDI010000251.1 GCA_016201195.1 Acidobacteriota bacterium
GAGAAGGACTTGGTGTGCGATCCGTTCGCTGGGGGCGGAGTCACTGCATACGTCGCAGAGCGCCTCGGGCGCCGGTGGATCGTTGGCGATATCAATGATTGCGACGCGGTCAAAGAGCGCCTGGTGAGCTTGGAACAGGGTTCCCACCCGGAGTGGCGGTCGAGTAAGAGCAGAGCTCCGCAAAAGCCGCTGCGGCCGCCGCACTGGACGCAGGCGCCGTTGCTCGCTTTTGATTCGCACTAGATTTCAGTGATCAGCACGCAGCTTCCAGCGAGATGGCCGCGCGAACTGTTTGCTGACTGCGGGGGATGACTGTTAAGCCACGCGGTCGCTTGCCCTCCTGTTACCATTGTTAACCGACGGCGTTAGAATATTGCTAGTGTACTCTGGCGGAACACGATGACGCTTGCCGGCGGCATGCGGCTTGGTCCGTACGAAATCCTTAACCTGCTGGGGGCGGGCGGGATGGGTGAGGTGTACAGGGCTAAAGACACCCGGCTCGGCCGGGATGTCGCGATCAAGATTATGCCTTCCATCTACTCCGATGACCCAAGTCGATTGCGGCGATTCGAGCAGGAGGCGCGGACCGCCGGGATGTTGAACCATCCGAATATCCTGGCGATCTATGACATAGGAACACACGAGGGCTCTCCGTACGTGGTCTCAGAGCTATTGGAGGGCGAGACGCTCGGCTCTCGGGTGGCCGCCGGAATCGTTCCCTGGCGCAAGGCCCTCGCCTTCGGCTTGCAGGTTGCGCAAGGATTGGTGGCTGCTCACAGCAAAGGCGTCGTGCACCGCGACTTGAAACCAGACAACATCTTCATCACCAAGGACGGACGGGCGAAAATTCTCGACTTCGGTCTGGCCAAGCTCATTCAAAGGGATGCGGTCGAGCCAGGCAAGACACTGGCCGCCCTTGCAGAAACACAGGCGGGCACGGTGTTGGGGACGCCGGGGTACATGTCGCCGGAGCAGGCAAGGGGGATGCCGACTGATCATCGCTCGGACCTGTTCAGCCTTGGCACAATCCTCTACGAGATGCTGGCCGGGCAGCGTGCGTTCAAGGGCGAATCGGCCGTGGAATCGATGAACGCCACTCTAAAAGATGAGCCGCCGCCAATTCCAGAAGGAAAAACGGATCTGCCCGCGGTCGCCGAGCGCGTGGTGCGCCACTGCCTGGAGAAAGATCCGGAGGAGCGGTTTCAGTCCGCCCGGGACCTGGTCTTTGCACTGGAGACTCTCTTGGGCGCGCCCTCGACCCCGGCGGCAGCCGCGCCTCCACCCGAGGCGGAGCGGATCGCGCCACAACAGGCCAGCGCTCGGCGGATCCTTTCGGGCGCCGTGGTAGCGGTTGTGATCGCGGCGGCAGCGGCATTCTGGGCGGGCAAAGGCGCCGGCCGGCAGGCGCCGCTGTCGTTCCAGCGGCTCACATTTCGCCAGGGCGCGATCTGGTCGGCCAGGTTCGCTCCGGAGGGTCGAACGATCGTTTACAGCGCGGCGTGGGAAGGCAAGCCGGTCGAGGTTTTCTGGACCCAGCCCGACAGTCCGGAATCGCGGTCGTTAGGGGTGGTGGGAGCGGACGTGTTGGCTGTATCGCCTTCGAGCGAGCTCGCGCTCTTGCTCAAAGGCGGCTCCCCGATCGAATGGGGATGGAAATGGGGAACCTTGGCCCGATCATCCCTGGCTGGAGGCGCTCCGCGGGAGGCTCTGCGCGGGGTTCAACTCGCGGACTGGGGACCGGACGGCGCCGAGCCGGGTGTCGTGCGCGCGGTGGGAAGCAAGGCTCGTGTCGAATTCCCGGTCGGGAAGCTGCTTTACGAGACGTCGGACCGAATCGGCGCTCTGCGAATCTCTCCGAAGGGCGACCGGATCGCCATTGCCGAGCGTCCACCGGGACTAGGCGGCGGCTGGACCGGCGCCCAGCGGCTGCTGGCGCGGATGGCCGTCCCGTTGCAGCTCTTTGACGTGGCGCGCGACGGGCGCGTGCTGATAGGGCGCTCCTACTGGCGCAGCGGGATCGTCGGCGTTGCTCCCGGCGACGCCGAAGAGCGGGAGTTCTCCTGGCTCGACGCTTCCGAAGTCGATGACGTCTCCTATGATGGAAAGGCTCTGCTGATCACCGAGTTCGGCGAGGGCGGCGGGCCGGGGCGATGGTCGGTTTACCTGCGGCGGCTGGATGATTCTCCGGCCGTGCGGCTGGGCGACGGGCAGGCGTTTGCACTCTCACCAGACGGGTCGAAAGCGTTGGCATTGCGCCGGGTTCCTAGCCCACAACTGGTCCTGTGGCCGACCGGAGCTGGAGAACCCATCTTTCTGAAGAACGATAAGATCACCGACTATCACGGCGCCGACTGGCTGCCCGACGGGAAACGGATCGTCTTCAGCGGCGCCGAGCCAGGGCATGGTCCGCGCTGCTACCTCCAGGACATTGCGAGCAGCGAGACACGCGCGATCACACCCGAAGGAGTCACTCTTCGCCTGGGCCAAAGGGCCGTTTCTCCGGATGGGGAGTGGGTGGCGGCCACCGGGCCGGACGGAAGAGTGGCGCTCTATCCGATCGCGGGAGGCGAAGCCCGGCTGATCTCAGGCCTCGAACCCTGGGATGTGCCCATTCGCTGGAGCTCCGACGAGCGGTCACTGTTCGTCTTTCGCAAAGGCGAGTCGCCGCCCAAGGTCTATCAGGTGGATCTCTCCGGCGGGCGCGGCGCGGTCTGGAAGGAGATCCGGCCGCGCGATCCGGCGGGCATTATCGACGTTTGGGGAGTACACGTGGGGCCCGACGAGCGGTCTTACTATTATTGCTACATGAGAAATCTGGCGGATCTGCACCTGGTGGAAGGGCTGCGCTGAGAGGGGTCACCGCCGCCCGCCCGGATAAAAAATGTTTTCCCCGCGCCCCCCGGTGTACTCCAGCCCCCATTTGTCCTTGTGGAGAACCAGGCTGTAACCCTCTTCTGAGATCTGAACCCTGGGCAGACTGAGGTTTCCATCGCCCACGGAAACCTGCTGTTCCAACTTGGCCAAGACGTCAGCACGAGTTCGCTCATGCCAGAACTGCAGCCTGTACCTGCCTGCCGGCGCCTGTATCTGAAACCCGCCGTCCGGACCCGTCACGGCAAAGTAGGGCGTGGGCAAAACCGCGATGATGGCGCTCATGCCTTCGTGGATGTTGCAGAACACCTTGGCGATGCCCGGCCGGCGGAACACGACGCGGCGAGAGGTTTGCGGCGCGTAAAGGTGGAGATC
>JACQDI010000252.1 GCA_016201195.1 Acidobacteriota bacterium
CCCAGCGCAGAATCAGAAACAGCGCCACGTAGAAGACGCGGTGGTCGTCGAAGAGGCGGCCGGCCAGGCGGTGAGACACCCAGAGCAGGAAAAACAGGTTCAGGACGTGCAACCCCAGCATGGCGGCGGGCAAGGGCACGAACCGCGCCAGCCAGGCCATGACCACAACGAAGCTCAGGTGATGGGGAATGGTGTTCGAAAACCAGTCACGGGCGAGCAGACTCGGATCGACCCGGCGCAAAATCCAGGGCAGGAGTATCGTGTGATTGGACTCGCCGTAGCTGTAGCCGAGTTGCAGTAGGACCAGCGGCGTCAGCAGGGCTGCCGGGAGCCAGTTCGGAAGCGCGGTGGATTTCGAGCTCACAGTGGCGCCCGATAGACGGCGAAATCGCCGATGCGGTGGAGTTCCGGGAAATTGAGACGGTGCCCGGGCTGCGATGTGATGACGTACTGCGCGTGGTACTGGCGGGCCAGGCGCAGAAAAACGGGCTCGCGCTGGCTGGCATAGCCGCCGGCGAGCTTGCTGCCGCACTCGACCCAGCCGCTGCAACGCAGATCGGTCCAGCCGGAGAGATCCTGCAGGCGGCGCTTCCATTCGACGAGGTCGGTCTCGATCAGGGGCACGCACTTGTAGTTGGCTACCTCGGCGCGCTCGGCAAAGAGCTGAAAGCCTCCCAGAAAGGGCGGGGTGATGAAGATGGCGTCTCGGGGCGTCTGGGCCTTGATCCACTGGCAAAGCTGGTACCACTCATCGGCAGGTGGGTGGTCGTAGGCGTAGTACGGGCCCCAGGTCCAGGCGCGCACCAGCAAAAACAGGCCGAGCAGAGCCGGAGTCAGCCGGCGGTTGCTGCGCCACAGGACTGCGGCCAGCACGGCGAGGCAAGCAGCAAGCATTCCCAGCTCGTCCCAGCGGATTCCGAAGTGGTGCCAGAATAGGCGGATGGGCATGCCGCGGGTCAGGCTGCCGGCCAGGCTGACAGCAGCGATCCAGCCGGCGGCGAACAGGCCGAGAACCCACTGCCAGGTCCGCGTCGCGCGCAGGGCGAGGAGCCACGCCGCACACGCCCCGATGATGGAAAAGTTCGGGGTGGCGAGGACGGCGAGCGCGGCGATTCTCTTCCAGGCTCCTTGCTCTTCGAGCGCCGTGAGCAGGAACCGCGCCGTGTAGGCGACGGCGAAGAACTTCACAAACACGGTCATGCGCCACAACTGGAGCTTGGTGACGAGCTTGACGGGAACGATCTCCACGAATACAGTCCCAATGATACAGAGTAAGAAGATGGCGGCGAACCAGGCGAGGACGGTGCGGTGGGGCTCGCGGCGCCAGTCCGCGGCCCAGGCGGCCATCACCAGCAGCACGACGAACCGATAGTATTCCGAGCCGAACCAGGACGAGGGGATCAGGTGGTGGGGGTGGCGCATGACGGCGTGGATGTACACGTATTCGGCGGCGGAGAGCGGGGACGGGCCGGCCATGTAGAGCCGCCATTGCTCGAGCACGGTGGGGGCGACGGCGAGCAGGAACACAGCGCCGCCCAGCAGGATTGTGCGCAGGCCCGTTTGCCGCCAGGCGAACAGCATGCCGATGCCCACCACGAGCATGGTGAGAGCGCCGAGCTGGATGTGGATCCAGGTAGCGGCGGCGCAGGCGAGGGCGGCGGCCAGCGGGCGGTTCTTCAGCACCAGGTAAAACGCCAGCAGGCACACCGGCACGGCGGCGTTGTGCTGGACCAGGTAATTCCCCCACAGCGGGTTGCCGCCCAGCCCGTCGGTGCCCCAGCGCAGGAACAGAAACAAGGCCACGAAGAAGACGCGCCGGTCGCCGAACAGGTGATCGATGATCCGGTGCGCCACCCAGAAGAAAAGCAACAAGAACAGGACGTGCAGCACCAGGGTGGCCAAGGGGAGGGAAACGTGGCGCCCTAGCGCGGCCATGAAGCGAATGGAATTGAAGTGATGCGGGATGGTGTTGACAAACCAGTCCTGGGTCAGCAACGTCGGGTCGATGCGGCGCAGTATCCAGGGGACAAAGATAACGTGGCTGGGCTCCCCGAAGCTGTAGCCGATTTGCAGGAAGACCAGGAGGGTAGCGATAATGGGCAAAAGCCAGTTATCGAGGCGCGCAGCCAGGGTCCTCACAGCCGCCCCTTTTGCCAGGCCGGCGGCAGCACGGCGGCCTGCGCGCGCAGGCCCTGCCCGGTCATGACGGCGGCGGCGGTGGCGATGGCCACGGAGCCGGCGGAGGCTCTGACGCGCACGACGGCTTCCCACTGCTCGGCGCCGCGGCGAGCGAGCACGGTGGCCAGGTGGCTCGTGGGGCTCAAGCGCGGGTCGGTGCCGTCCTCGGTGACGGAGATCAGAAAGCGGTCGGCGAAGCGCGGTCCCTGGCGGTAGCGGGCGGTGAGCAGCAGCTCCCGCCAGCCGGGTTCGGCCGGCTCCGGCCGCTCGCGCAGGTCGAAGGAATCGCCGAACGCGCCGTCGGGAGCGAGACCCTCCTCCCACTGCCGGCGGGTGGCCGAGTGTAAGGCCGGCGCAGGAGCGGCGAGCGCCGGGCACTCCGTCCAGGACTCCGGCTCGGCGGTTTCGGCCGGAGCTTCCACCAGGGAGAGCGACGAGAGGCGCAGTTTCACGCCCGCGGCTAGGCGCGCGCCCCAGAAAGCGAAATGCGGATAGAGCAGGCGGCCGCGGTCGGCGGGGATGGCCTCGGTGACGAAGCGCTTCCAGCAACCGGAGGCGATTTCGCGTCCGGTAAAGCGCAGCCGGGCATAGGGGCCGGGAAAATCGCGGCCGTTCTTGCTGTAGGCGTTGACCAGGTTGACGGTGCCCTCCCACAGCCGGGCGGTGACGTCGTCGTCTGTCGCCGGGAGGGCTTTGGGAGTCTCCACCCTGGCATAGCCGACGGCCACCACGCCCACGCCTGCGAGGGCAGCGGGCCGCTCGAGCATCCGAGCCACGGCCCCATTAGCCGGACCTTCGCCGATGAGCAGGGAGCCGTCGTCGATCCTGGCGAAGGGCGGCAGCTTCCACTCCGCGCTGCGCCACTCCGAGTTGCTGATCCAGTTCTTGCACCGCTCAGGAGCGCGAGTCGAGGCGCCGCAGGCTGCCAAAACCGCGGCGGCGATCGCCATCCCAAGCTGTGTGTAAGCGCCGGCCACAGAACTGCCAGTATATCGGGGAAGGATGGTTGTGGGGCAAGCCAAGGCTTGCTTAAGGCTTGCCCCGCAGCCTCAGGCGACGATGTACGGCGCGCGGTACTTGGGTCGCGTCAGCATGGCATTGGCTTGGGCGTCGCCGCGGAACTTGCGCGTGGCCGGGTCGAACTCCAGGCGGCGCTTGAGGCGATAGCTGATGTTGGCGATGTGGACCAAGTCGGCCGACATCGCCCCCACCGCCACCTCGCCGGTCAGGTCCTTGTAATTCCGGCTGCGAACGGCTTCCAGGAAGTTGGTCATGTGGGCGCCGGTTTCAATGCCGCGCTCGGCCTTCATCGACTCGCC
>JACQDI010000253.1 GCA_016201195.1 Acidobacteriota bacterium
CGATGGAATCGAGTGGTGGCCCTTCCACGAGGAATATCCAGACCCGGCTGACGATAGTCGCATCAGGGCCCTTCGGAGAAAAGCAGAAGCCTACGGCCTCAAGATATTCTCCATTCAGACGTGGGCCCGCGGAGCAAATCCTGTTGATGCGGACCCTGCGGTCCGACGCCGATACACGGAACTGATGAAGGGCCAGATCGACCTTGCCAAGAAGTTGGGTTGCGAGGCGGCCGGCGTGTGGCCGCCTCCTCTGGCAGCAGCCAAGGGCCTCGCGGAGGACGAGATCATCGAGCGACTGGCGGAGGCTTTGCGGTCGATCGTTCACTATGCTACAGACCAAGGCCTTATTCTGGCCATCGAAGGCGAGCCGCCACTGGTGATCAACTCACCAGCGCGCTACAAGAAACTGCTGGCCGCTCGCGGGATGGAGCGGCTTAGGGTCATTTTCGACCCGAGCCATTTCGACCTGCTCACCGGGGGGAAGCTGCGACCGGACATCCTGCTGCAGGAACTCGGGGTGAGCCGGGTTGGCTACGTGCAGCTCACTGACGGGGACGGCACGCTCAGGAAGCGACCGGACGGCGCCGTAGGCACTTCAAAGCATCTTCCGGCAGGTGAGGGGAAGTACGACCTCGCAGGGTTGTTGGAGATCCTTTACAAGGGCAGCTTCCGAGGCTGGATTCAGATCGACACCTGGGAGACCGAAGACCCCTTCCGGGCTTCGCGGCTGGGCAGGCAGGTAGTGCAGGCAGCGCTGCGAAAGCTGGCGGGCGATGTGCCCCCGGGAGGGGCGTGATGGAGCGGAAGATGGGCCTGGTGGTTGGGGGGCTGGGTGTGATCGGCCGCAACCTGGTCGATCACCTTACGAAGCTCGACGACTGGGACGTGACCGCCGTGTCCCGACGCCGGCCGGACTTTGAATCTCGGGCACGCTTCATCTCGGTGGACCTTCTTGACCGCCGGGATTGCGAAGAGAAGCTCACCGGCTTGCGAACGGTCACGCATATGATGTACGCCGCGCTGCAACCGCGCCCGACGCTCGCGGCTGAGGTAGAGCCGAATTTGACGATGCTCAGAAATGCCGTCGAAGTCATCGAAGCGATGGCTCCCCTTCTCCAGCGCATCGTCCTCACCGAGGGGGTGAAGGCCTACGGTGTGCACCTGGGGCCGTTCAAGACCCCTGCCAAGGAAACCGACGCGCGCCATATGCCGCCGAACTTCTACTACGCGCAGGAGGACTTCTTGCGGGAGCGCCAGGCTGGCAGGAACTGGACGTGGTGCGTGCTCAGACCGGACGTGGTTTGCGGTTTTTCCGTGGGCAGTCCGATGAATCTGACGCTGATGATCGCGGTGTATGCAGCGATCTCGAAAGAGCTGGGGCTGCCTTTCCGTTTCCCCGGAAAACCGAAAGCTTACACTTCGCTGGCCCAATTCACCGACGCGGAGCTTCATGCCCGGGCTACGGTGTGGGCGGCAACCGACCCGCGTTGCGCCAATGAGATCTTCAACGTTGCCAACGGCGACTATTATCGCTGGGAAGAGCTTTGGTCAGCCTTCGCCCGTTTCTTCGACATGCCTCTCGCCCCGCCGCAGACGATTTCCCTGGCGACCTTCATGGCGGACAAGGGGCCAGTGTGGGACGCGATCGTGCGCAAGCACAACCTGGTGCCGCATCCGCTCGAGCAGATCGCCGCGTGGCCGTTCGGCGACTTCATCTTCGGCTGCGATTACGACGTGATGTCCAGCACGATCAAGGCGCGCCGGCACGGGTTCGCCGATTGCATCGACAGCGAGGAGATGTTCCTGCGGCTTTTCGCGCAGTTCCGTGCTGCCAGGATCATCCCGTGACTGCGAGATAGAACGGCATGCGATTCGCCCGGCGCATGGTTTCCGAGAATTGTTAACACCCCGAGCGAGTTAGTTACCACACAGCCTGGGGGACGTCCTGCGGAGAGTGGTTCAGAAGAGCCGCTGTTTCGGGGAGCCAGCTCTGGGTGCTACCAGCCAGCGGCTCCGTGTAAGCCCGCAGCTCCTGGGCACTTCGAGGGCTGCGGAAGCCACGGCGGTGCAGCCTGGGATAGCTGGAGGGCCTGCCTGTGACATGGGCATTTGCAAGCAACCGGATCTGCCAATCGTCCCCACGTCTCGGCAGAGCGTGATGGTTGCTCTACCACAGAGCGTCGGACTGGCCAGAACCCAAGAGTTGCTGGTCAGGCGGGGCCGAGCCCCCAAAGATTTGCACATCCCAAACATCCGCCAGCACATTTGTTGCGACTCTCGTTACTCTCTCTTTTCGCATTTCGTCCGTCTCGGGGGCGGTTTGGGATGACTCTGCGAAGCTGGCACTGGGGAGGCACCAAGTTAATCCATCGTTTTACCGCAAGTCATTGGCAGGCAAGCAGTTGGCCCGACCGTCTCCTATGCTGGAACGACGTCATTTCTTTGCGCTGTTGCGCTCGGGGAGCCAAACATTTTCCACCCGAAATGAAGTTACCCAGTGGTTAACGCGCGTCGGTGGTCGTGCGGCGATTTGACGCGTCGTCGTTTCCTCAACATGACCAAAGAGTTGCGGAGGCAGCCCGCTCTCCGTGTGCCCGCGTGGAGAAGCGCGGTGAGAGTTCGCGTGCGGCGCCTCCTCCGCGTGTGCACCAGGTGCGCCCTGGGCGGCCTTAGTCGCGGAGGATCTCTTAACAGATTCTGGGGAGTTGCTCTCCGCTCAGCATGTCAAGAACGCGACGGCCGCCTATGCGACTTTCCACCAGTACGACGCCGGGATGCTCCTGGGTGACGTCGCCAACGGATACGGCGCGGCTTGAGACGGCAACACGACGCAGCACCTTCAGAGCCTGCTGCACCTGAGCGGCGGGGACAAAGGTGGCGAAGCAGCCCTCGTTGGCAACGTAAAGGGGGTCGAGGCCGAGGATCTCGCAGGCGCCCCGAACAGCTTCCTGGACTGGGACCGCAGACTCGCGCAGTACTATGCCTACCCCGCGCACCCCCGCGATCTCGTTCAGCGCGGACGAGAGGCCCCCGCGGGTTAGGTCGCGCAGGCAGTGGACCTCGATACCGGCCTGGAGCAGAGCCGCCACCGGCTCCCAGAGCGGTGCGGTGTCGCTCTCAATCGGGGCTTCGAACTCCAGGCCTTCCCGGACCGAGAGGATGGCGATGCCGTGGGCGCCGACATCGCCGCTGAGCAAAACCACGTCGC
>JACQDI010000185.1 GCA_016201195.1 Acidobacteriota bacterium
GTTCTGCGGCGGCCATTTCCAAGAACTTGAAGAAGACCACCGAGGATGTTTCCAGGTACACGTTGGGATAGCGGCTGGCGACGCCGATAGCGGCGATGTGCTCGGCCCAGTCGCGGGAGGCAAAGTTGCCGAGGTGGGCCATGATGAACGGGACCTGGGGATACTCGGCGGCGATCATGTGGAAGTTGGCCACCTTCTCCGGATGGTAGAGGACGGGGATGCCCAGCTCGGCCACGGTATCGAGGACTTCGCGCGTGGGCAGCTTGTGGAGCTTGAGCCCCTTCAGGCCGAGTGACCGCACCTCGCGGCGCAGTAGCGCAGGGATCTTGCCGGCCTCGGTCTGGGGGTCGTGCTTGGCGAAGCCGAAGAACTTGCCGGGGTAGCGGCCGCAGATCTCGGCGATTTCCTGGTTCGGTTTCTCGTACTCCGTATTGTTAATGGGGAAGAGGACCGTGCGGTCGATGCCGGCCTCGGCCATGTGGCGCAGGGTGATGTCGACGTCGGCGCGGGTGGTCCAGGGGGCGGACAGGGCCGTGCCACGGCCGGCGTGGCAGTGAGCGTCGACGATGAGAGGCTTGGTCTGCGCCTGCAAAGCGGCCGGAGATGCCAGAAAGCTGCGTCGGGTCAGAGTCATCGGATTCGATTGTACTTCTTCATCGCCTGCTGGAGGCGGTCGTGGGGCAAAGCGATGACACGATTGCCGTTGTTGCCGGTCATGGTCTCGGCGGTGACCATGGCGTTGAGGATCGCTTCCTCGACGGCCTCCGCGGTGGCTGCGAACAGGGGATTCATCAGGTTGTTAGGCAGCATCTGCAAGGCAACGGTCTTCGCGGGATTGGCGGCGTCAGAGTTGGCGGTGGAGAAGGCGAGGAAGATGTCGCCGGAGCTGTTGCCCGAGGTGGAGCCGGTCCGGGCCAGGCCCATCGTGGCGCGGCGGGCGAGGCGCTTGAGCTGGTGGGGCAGCAGCGGCGCGTCGGTGGCGACCACGATGATGATCGAGCCGACCTCGGCGCGGTCGAGGACCGGATCACCCGAGCGCAGGACGCCTTCGGGGGTTTCGCGGCCCACCGGGACGCCGGCGACCATCAGTTGGGTGCGGAGGCCGCAATTGCACTGCACCAGGGCGCCCACGGTGTAATCGCCCGCTTTGCGGGAGGCGGTGCCGATGCCGCCCTTGAAACCGTAGCAGATCATGCCGGTGCCGCCGCCGACGTTGCCTTCGGGCACCGGTCCGGCGCGGGCGCCATCGAGGGCGTCGAAGACGTGCTTTTCCTTCACGTGGAATCCGTTAATGTCGTTCAGGCGTCCGTCGTAGGTTTCGGCGACCACCGGAAGCGAAAAGAAAGACCCGGCGTAGGTGTTGGTCTTGGGCCGGCGTCCGGCGCGGACCTGCCACGCAATTACCGCGTCCCGGACCAGGCCGACGCTATGGGTATTTGTAATCATCACCGGGCCGTCCAGGAAGCCGGATTCCTCGATCCAGGTGGTGCCCGTCATCTCGCCGTCGCCGTTCTGGGAGAACCAGGCGGCGAAGACGGAGTCGGTGGCCTGCCTGCCTCGGGGCAGCACGGCGGTGACCCCGGTGCGGACCGAGTCGCCGGAGATGAGGGTAGTGTGGCCCACCTCGACGCCGGCCACGTCGGTGATGGCGTTGAGCGGGCCGGGGGTTCCGTCGAGGGGGACGCCCAGATCGCGGGTGCGGGGCTTCGGCTGGGCGGGGCCGAGTGCGAGGATGGCGCAGATCCAAAAGACGAGCATGGATATAGTCTAATCGTAAGATAGGGATTAGGGCGTAAAGCAGAGTGTTTTTTTCCGTATAAAGACGACCGGTTTTGGCCGATCAGAGGATACGGAGGTCGAACCATGAAACCAGCCAAAGGCGTAGTGTTGCTCCTGCTTTTTGTATTCTGCGGCGCGTCTGTATATGCACAGACGGGAATGGTTGCCGTCAACCTGCAGGGAGCGATGTTTGACAGAAGTGAGCCGCCCGGACCCGCGGTGCCGGTGGTGGAGTCTATCCCGATTGGAGCCAAGGTTATCATTAGCCCAACGTCTGATGCCGGCTTTAACCTCGCTCTATTCACCGACAATCCCAACTCGACGTTGTTCAAGGCGTTCCGATACCCCGGAAAGGCGGTCGACGCCAACGGCGTACGCATTCCCGCGAATGCATATGTCTTTTATGGGACGGTTCAGGACGGCAACTTTGCCGGTGATCTGCTGGTGTTCTCGGGGGAGATCAGCGCGGATGGTCCGAGAGGTCCGCAGGGCTTGCTTTACACCGGCAGCTCCGATAATCCCATCATCACACCCCCTGACAGTGCGCCGGTCTTGAGTTGGGATGTGATCTACGACGGAATCGCCGGGAACGGAGATAACCTGGCCTGCCAGGAGGCGGTGGGGCCTCTGCCGACGCCCGGGTTCATTGCCGTCATCGAACGAGGCAGTTGCCTCTTTTTCGTGAAGGCCCAGAATGCCGCCAAAGCAGGAGCCATTGCGGCAATCATATACAACCACGAGCAAGGCGGGGATAACTTCATCCTCAACATGGCTACACCAGGCGCCGACATACCGAGCGTGTTTCTGAGGCGCTCGGACGGATTGGACCTCTTGAAGTATGCCAACGACAACAGAGCGGCGCCTGCACAAATCGTTCTGACGCCGAAAAACCTCTTGGGCACGATCAACGGATCCTTCAAGACAAAAGAGGGAGTGCTGGATAGTGTGAATCTGAACCTGGTGATCGGGGATCAGGATGATTCTATCTTCGCCGGGACCGTCAACCGGTGAGAGGCTCTCGCCGATCCCAAGACGTACGCGAAGGGGGCAAAGGCCGCAAAGGTTTTCTGAGCGCTCTTTGCGGCCTTGACGTCTTTGCGCGAGACGCGTCTAGGTTCGTCTAGGTTGGGCCCTGGCGCAAAGCGCCACCGGCGAGGCGGGTGAAGCCGCGAGGGGCGAGGGGGCTTTCGGCGGCGGGGTAGCCGTTGATTTCCTCCAGCGTCAGCGGATCGCCGGTCCAGCGTTCGAGGAAGGCGGGAATGGCGGTTTCGGGCTCGCCGAGGATCCACCAGCGCGAGCCGTGGTTCTCGGTGTAGAGAACAGGGACGCCGTCTTGAAACAGGACTTGGTTTGCGGGGCGGCGGCGGATGCGGTCGTCGCAGTACGGGCTGGCGGGGTCGCAGGCGCTCAGCAGGACGAAGCCCGACTCCGGGGCCGCCCGAAGCCGCTCGACAGCCTCCGGGAGCGCGAACTGCATGCCGGCGAGCGAGTCGAGGAAGTGGCCGCGCCGCAGGTGACCGCGCCACTCGCCTCGCTCGAGCGAGAGCGAGAGGTGGGCGCCGCGCTTGTTGCCGGCGACAGAGTGGATCTCATCAATGATCGCGAACTTGAGGCCGGAAAAGATGCTCTCGCGCTCGGGGCTGGTGAGGAGAATGAACAGCAACTCAGGGGTGGTGATGAGGATGTGCGGCGGGCGGCGCACCATCTCGCGGCGCTGGGGTTGCGGCGTGTCCCCGGTGCGCACGGCCACGCGCACGTGCGAGGCGCCGGCAATCGAGTCAAGCGGGGCGCGGAGGTTGCGCTCGACATCGTTGTTGAGGGCCTTGAGCGGGGAGACGTAGAGGACGTGGACGCCGCCGTGCTCCGGCGTTTGCATCGCGGACTGGATAGCCCAGAGGAACGCGGCGAGAGTCTTGCCGGAGCCGGTCGGAGCCAGGATCAGCGCATGCTTACCCGCGGCGATGGCGGGCCATCCCAGGGATTGGGCGGGCGTGGGTTGGCCGAGGGTTCGGGTGAACCAGTCACGAATCGGAGGATCGAAAAGGTTCAGGGCCATGCTCAATTTGGTGATCTGTTGATTTGGTGATTTGTTGATTTGGGAAAGAGCTGTGGCACGAGCAGAAAAGGCGCGAGGGCGTTCACCAACGCGTCCCGAAAGGTGTGCTGGCGGGTGATGAGGCTGCGAGTGAGGATGCCCCAGGTGCCTTCCTGGCTGCGGATGTCGGCGCGGCCAGCCAGCTCGTCGATGACCGCCGCGAGGCTGCGGCCCTTGAGCTGCTCATAGAGCTCAGCGGCGGCGCGGAACTTTGCGGTGTAGTCGTAGCCGCTGCCCTCTTGATCGCCGCCGGCGGCCAGGGCGGCGTATCGCGGCTCGCGCTGGGCGAGGTGGTAGGCCTCAGCGCCCTGGCGCGCCAGGTCGAGGGTCTGGAAGTTCTGCACCATGTGCAGGTGGAAGGGCAGCTCGGCCAGAAGCCGGGGCGCTCACGGAGGAGCTGTTCGACGCGGCGGCGGGCGCCGAGCTGGATCTCGTCGCGGCTGAGGGGGGTCTCGCGAACGCCGCTTTCGACGGCGAAGGCCTCGACACACCAAGCGCGATTCGGATCGATTTCGGCCAGAACCGCGCGCAGAGCGTCTACTTTGGGTCCGCGCACGCTGCCGACGGCGAGGCGCATCGCTCGATCACCTCTTCCACCTGCCGCCGATACTCCTGGAGCAGCTCGGGGCGGGAGGCTTCGAAACGGAGCACGAGAACCGGCTGGGTATTGGACGCACGCACCAGTCCCCAGCCCTCGGGGAACAGGACGCGCACGCCGTCGACATCGATGATCTCGTGCGTCTTGCGGAACGCCTCCGTGACCCGCTCGACCAGGGCGAACTTTTCCTCGTCGGGGCAATCCACGCGGATCTCCGGTGTGGTGACGGTGCGGGGCAGGTCAGCCAGCAGTTTCGAGAGCGGGCCTCCGGCGCGGTCCACCAGCTCGACCAGGCGCAGGGCCGAGTAGAGGGCGTCGTCGAAACCGTAGTAGCGGTCGGCGAAGAACATGTGACCGCTCATCTCACCAGCAAGCTCGGCCTTCTCCTCCTGCATCTTGGCTTTGATCAGGGAGTGGCCCGTCTTCCACATGATGGCGCGTCCGCCGTAGCGGCGCAGGTAGTCGTACATCACCTGGGAAGCCTTGACCTCCGAAATGAACGTAGCGCCGGGCTTGCGGGTGAGGATCTCGCGGCCGTAGATGGCGAGGAGCTGGTCGCCCCAGACAACGTTGCCTTGTTCGTCCACGGCGCCGATGCGGTCGCCGTCGCCATCGATGGCGATGCCCAGCTCGGCGCCGCTCTCGCGGACCTTGGCGATCAGCGCTTCGAGGTTCTTGGGGACGGTCGGATCAGGGTGGTGATGGGGAAAGCGGCCGTCCATCTCGAAGTAGAGTTCGATCGGCTCGCAGTGGATCCGCTCGATCAGGCGGTGGAGCGCCGGGCCGGCGGTCCCGTTGCCGGTGTCGAACACCACCTTGACGCGACGGGTGAGCGAGAACTGGGCGGTCACCTCCTGCACGTAGGGGCTCACGATGTCGTAGCTCGAAACCGTGCCCGCGCCGCTCGAAAAATCGCTGGCCTCGATCATCTTCCGCAGGCGCTGGATCTCTTCGCCGTGGATGGTCGAGTTTCCGCACATCACCTTGAAGCCGTTATAGTCAGGCGGGTTGTGGCTGCCGGTGATCATGACGCCGCCGTCAGCCTTCAGGTGAAACGAGGAGTAGTAAAGCAACGGGGTGGGGACCACGCCCAGGTCGGTGACCTCGCAGCCGGCGGAGACCAGCCCGGCGACGATCGCGTCGCGCAAGCGGGATGAACTGAGGCGGCAGTCGCGGGCGACGTTAAGGCGCGCTCCGCGCTCGCGCCGCACGTAAGTCCCGACGGCGCGGCCCAATTGCTCGATGCCATCGCTCAAAAGCTCGTAATCGGCGATGCCGCGGATGTCGTACTCGCGAAAGATGGTCGGCTTCAGCAGATTCATTCTCCGGTGCGGTGAGCGTTTTCCTCAGGGCACTGGCAGCAATCGGTGCAGCGACGGCAGTGCTCGCAGATGTGGTTGGCGCACACGTCCTTGGTGCAGGTGGGGCAGATCTCCTCGGAGACCTCCTGACAGATATGACACTGCCACGGCATACTACGTTGATAACATTGTTTTCACGGTTTCGACAAGGCATGAGTACGATCCGACCA
>JACQDI010000186.1 GCA_016201195.1 Acidobacteriota bacterium
CGAAATCTGGTTGCGCGGCGTGGCGTTCCAGTCGATGCGCGACAGGCCCAGCCACTGGTTCCCCTGCCGGTCCTGCGGCCCTTGCAGACCCTTGTAGAAGTCAATCAGCGCCGCGCAGCCCGGCGCCGTGCAGTTGGACGTTGCCGTCAGGAAGGTCGCGGCGTTGGGCACGATGATGGCCGGAAAATTCCGCTTCTGCTGGTCATAGCTAAGGAAGTAGAACAGCTTGTCCTTCTTCAGCGCCCCGCCGACCGAGGGGCCGAACTGCTGCCGCCGATCCTGGGGCTTGGCCAACCCCTGCGCCTTGGTCGTGGAATTCAGGGCATTCAGCGAATCGTCGCGGATCAGGTAGAAAAATGTTCCGTGCATGTCGTTGGCCCCTGACTTGGTGACCGCATTGACGATGCCTCCGGCCGCACGCCCGTACTGTGCTGAGAAGTTACTGGTTCCGACCTGAAACTCCTGCACCGCCTCCGAGCTGATCCCATAGGACAGGCGGGTCCGGCCCTTGGCCTCTGAGAAGAAGGCTTGGTTGTTGTCCATGCCGTCGATCATGTTGTTGTTGTAAAGCCCGGAGACGCCGCGGAAGGTGATCAGTCCGAAGCCGCCGTCATTGCTGGCGCCGGGGGTAGTCATCACGAACGCATCCCACCGCCGGCCGTTCAGGGGCAGGTTCATCATGTCCTTCAGGTTCACGGTGGTCGAGACCTCGGTCTTGTCCGTCTCCACCGCCGAGGTGTTTCCGCTGACGGTCACTGTTTCCACTGTCGCCGAAACTGACAGACCCAAATCGACAACAGCCTTTTGCCCGACGGCTAGGGTGATGCCCCTGCGCACCAGGTTGGCGAAGCCAGCCTTGGACGCCGAGACTTCGTACTCCCCCGGCTGCAAGGCGACCGCTTCGTAGCGGCCGGCCTCGTTGGTGGTGAGCATGCGGGCGACATTGGTGCCCACGTTCCGCACCGTGACTTCCACATTCGGCATCACCGCCCCGGTGGCGTCGGTCACCGCGCCGGAGATGCTTCCGTATCCGGCGGAGGCTTGGCCAAACAGGCTGACGGGGACTAAAACCAGGGCTGCCAGAACAATCCAGGTCTTGCTTAACATAGAAAATCCTTTCCCGCGCTGGGCGCGCAAGACGAATTTAGACCGCCAAATGAAGCTGTTCCTACTTTTCAGGATGGCGCGGAATCGGGGGCGAGTCAAGTGAATCTTTTGTGACTTCAGGAGGCCCCGGTCAGGTGCAAGGCGGAGGCCTTTTCCACCAGAGCCTCGGCTTCCAGCTCCCGGCCTTCAGCCAGCGCCTGCTCAGCCTGCTCCACCACTTCCGCGATATGGGGCTGTAAACCGAGCTTCTGCAATCGAATGATGTGGTCCAGAACTTCGGCGCCCGACATGGTGGCAGTAGTCTACCCTTTTTGCCGCCTGAATGGAAGAGCAAAGATTTGCTTTACTTACATAGGATTACGGCTATAAACGAATTTCCCGCCGACCATCGTGGCTTCCGCCTCGAGGGTTCGGATCTCCTCCTCGGAGCAAGTGAGAATGTCCCGGGACAGGACAACCAGGTCGGCCAGCTTGCCGGGCTCGATCGAGCCCTTCCGCTTTTCATCGAACGAGAGATAAGCGGCATTGAGGGTCCACATGCGCAAGGCCTGCTCGCGGGTGATCTTCTGCTCGGGGTCGAGCACTGTGCCGTCGGTCAGCTTTCGCGTAACCGTCATCCACATCCCGAAGAAGGGGTTGAACGGGTTGATGGCGTGGCGGGAGTCAAACTTGATCATATGATCGGAGCCGCCCGCCACCACCACGCCTGCGTCGAACAGGGACTTGTAGGGATGAAAATCCTTCATCCGCGCGGGGCCGAGCACTTTCAGCAGCGCGGCGCCGTCCAGGTGCATCCAGGCTGGCTGCATGTCGAGTACCACACCCAGGCGCTTCGCGCGCGCGATCAGCGCGGCGTTGGGGAAGTTGGCATGGGTAAGGGTGAAGCGGCGCTGGCGGATGGATCGCTCGCGGTCGGCCGCCTCGTAGGCATCCATCAGCAGGTCGGTCGAGCCACCGCCGGTCGAGTGGGCGGTCATCTGCCAACCCAGGCGGTTGGCGAGGCTGGCGATCGCGAAGACATTCTCGCGCGGCACGGCGAGGACCCCGCGGTAATCCGGATCCTGGTAGCCGTAAACCTCGGTGTGCTCGCCGTAGGGCTCACGCAGGTAGGCGGTGCCGATCAGGATGCCCCCGTCCAGCACGATCTTCAGCGAGCCGATGCGCAGCCAGTCGTCGCCGAAGCCGGTGACTACCGGGATGCGGTCGATATTGTCGCGCACGCGATCCAGGGGGCCGGCGGGCATGGGCGCCATATAGGTGACGTACGTCCGAACGGTCAGCTCCCCCTTGCGCCAAAGCTCTTGGTAGGCGCGCAGGCCGTCCCACTGCTGGCCGCGGTCGATGGTGCTGGTCAGGCCCGCCTCGTTGTACCGCTTCTGCATGGCCTGGAGGGCCCACAGGCGGTCCTCGTGCGTGGTGGGGCGGTTGGAACGGAAGGCGGAGAGCAGTTGTGGCGCGCCCAGAATCAAACCCGTCGGCTCGCCCGCCGAGTCCTTGATGATCTTGCCGTTGGCCGGCTGCGGGGTATCGCGGGTGATGCCGGCCTTTTTCAGGGCGCCGGAATTCAGCACGGCGGCGTAGCCATTGTCCGCCACGATGACCCGGTCGGCGCCGCCCGCCTGGTCCAGGTCCTGCCGCGTCGGATAGCGCCCTTCCTTCATCCGCGTGGCGTAGATCTTGGGGACGAAGATCAGCTTGGAAGGCGGCGTCGCGCGGGCCACCCGTGTGATGTGCTGCTGGAGTTCGGCGATCGAGCCGATCACCGGAATCTCCTCCTGCTGCTCGCTCAGCGCCGCCCCGATGGGATGCGTGTGGCTGTCGATGAGGCCGGGAACGACCGTCCGGCCGTGCAGGTCGATGCGACGGGTTGCCGGGCCGGCCAGGCGCAGGACCTCCTCGTTCGATCCCACGGCGGCGAACCGCCCGTCGCGAATGGCGACGGCCTGCGCCTGGGGGCTCGCCTCCCAGAGGGTCACAATTTTTCCGTTGTGCAGGATAGTCTCGGGCGTCTCCTGCTGCGCCCACAGCGGGGCGGCCAGCAGCGCGGCGCAAAGCAGTCGGTTCCGCATACAATGACAAGTTTATGCCGAAAGAAGGTTTTCTGCTGGGCATTGACCTGGGTGGAACCAAGATCGCCGCCGGGGTGTTCGACTGGAAGCGCCAATTGTGCAGCGAGATCACGACCGTCCCGACTGAAGCCGGCCAGCCCGGGGAAGTGACCCTCGGGAACTTGTATCGCGTGGCTCAACGGGCGCTGGAGGGTCGGCGGCTGATCGCCGTGGGCATTGGCAGTACCGGGCCGGTGGACTCCACGACCGGGCGCGTGCTCGAAGCCACGTCGCTCCCCAACCTGAACTTTTTTGACCTGGGCGCCTGGGTGCGGGAGAAGCTCAACGCCCCGCTGTTCCTCGAAAACGACGCCAACTGCTTCGCCCTGGGCGAGGCGTTGCAGGGCGCTGGGGCCGGCCACAAGGTCGTGGTGGCGGTCACCCTGGGCACGGGCTTCGGCTGCGGGATCGTCATGGACGGCGCGATGTATTCGGGGATGACCTCCAACGCCGGGGAGGTAGCCTTTTGCCCGGTGGCCGGCGATACCTACGACAACATGCTCTCGGGGGCTGGCGTCCGCCGCTTCTACGAGCGGGTGCGAGGAGAACCGAGCCCGCTCTCAGCCCGCGAGATCGGCGATTTGGCCGACGGTGGGGATGAGGAGGCCTTACGGACCTGGCGCCACTACGGCGAGGCGCTGGGCGCCGCCCTGGGGACCATCGCTGCCGTTCTCGATCCGTCGATCTGTGTCGTCGGCGGATCCGTATCGAAGCGCTTCCCGTTGTTCGAGGCGCCGATGCAGAAGCGCCTGCGGTCGATCCTGGCCCCGGCCGCGGCTGCCGCCATACAAGTGGCGCGAGCCAAGCTGGGCCCCGCGGCGGGGGTAATCGGCGCGGCCGAGTACGCTTTTCAAAGGGCCCTATGAACCACCAAGACACCAAGACACCAAGGATGTCCATTCGAAGCTTGGGCCGGGTTTATTGGAAAGCATTTATGAAGTCTGCCTCGTGCACGCGTTGACGAAACGAAGTCTCACCGTGGAACGGCAAGTAGCCTTGCCCGTCATCTACGACGACCTTCGGCTCGACGCCGGTTTTCGGCTGGACATACTCGTCGAAGGGTGCCTGGTCGTGGAAGTAAAGGCTGTCGAACAGGTTCTGCCTGTTCACAAGGCGCAAGTCCTCACTTATCTCAAGCTGACCGGCCACCGCCTAGGCTTCATCATCAACTTCAACGTCCCGCTGATCCGCGACGGCATCAGGAGGGTAGTACTATGAAATTCTTCCTGTCTTCGTGTCTTTGTGGTTAAAGGGAGTGACGAGAGCTCT
>JACQDI010000187.1 GCA_016201195.1 Acidobacteriota bacterium
CAATGGCGCGGCGTTTTGGAAGAAGGTCAACAAAGCCGCATCAGGCCGGTCCCGGTTAACAACGTTCACGAAGTCAGCTAACTCCTCGGGCGTGCGCACACGCCGCACCTCCAGTCCCGGCGGCAGATCCATTCGCACCGGGAGCCGTTTCAAATCCGCGGCCATGCCGAGTTCGAATTCAGCGGCTCGCAATCCGTGCTGCGCGAGTCGGCGCTCTAAGTCGAGAGGACGGGAACAGGGCCCCACCCACCAGGCGAACGGCCGGCGAACTTTGCGGAAGTACGACACGGCCTCCGCGATACGGTGATCGGCCTTAGCCTCGCTCAGCCGAGCGCGGGCGATTTTGTTGAGCGTGTCTGTAAGCAGGTGTGAGTCAACCAGCAGCAGGTCTTCGCGATCGTCCACCGTCATCGTCGGCAACTGCTTCTGCACAAAAGCAATATGCCCATGGAGATTCTCCTCCACCGCCTCGAGCAGCGGGGTTGGAGTGGGAACTATGATCGTGGCCGTCATAAGAGACTACTCCCATGATATAGAGTGCAGCTCTGACTCCGTCTTCTTATTTTATGACCCAAGCGCGGCTCGCATCCGGAGCGCGTTATCGGAAGATCTCGGGTGCGGTGATTTCGACGCCGTACTCGGGGAGCTGCAAGGCGGGCACCTCGCTCAGCCCCGCAGAGTAGACGTAGACCTTGCGGCTGATGGGATCCACAAACCAGACGTGAGTAACACCCCAGGCGCGGTATTCCTGGAGTTTCGCAACAACCTCGGCGAAGCGGTCATCGGGGGAAAGGATCTCGATGGCGACCAGAGGAGGAGAGGAAGGAACATCCTCGGCCGGCTTTCCCACGAAGACGGCGATGTCCGCTACGCGGTATCGCCTCTCGCCGATCCGCAGGCGAAGCTCCGGGAAGCAACGAAGGCCCAGCTTCTCTTCCATCCCGCCAAACCACATCATCAGCCGCCCCTGAGCGTTGCTATGCGGTAGATTCGGCATGCCTCTCTCCACAATTTCCCCATCCAAGTATTCCCGGTCCGGGCCGTCGAAGCTGGTTCGAAGGTATTCTTCCACAGAGATTTGGGTGTGAGCAGCCATACGCTTCCAGTCTACCACCCAAGGTGTACGAATCCGCAACCGCCGGATCGGCTCGCTTAAAAATCCAGCCGCAGGCCGAACTGCAAAGTACGCGGATCGGTCGCGCTCGTAATCTGGCCGAAGTTGGAGTTTCCCAGAGTAGTGCCGACCCCCTGCCAGGAGAGGTGATTCGGGGCGTCGTAGAACTCGGCGCGGAACTGCGTCCTGATGCGCTCACTGATGCGGAAGCCTTTCTGCAGCGAAACGTCCCAATTGTTGGTGCCGGGACCGATCACGACGTTCCGTCCGAGGTTGCCGAACGCACCGTTCGCGGGCAGCGCAAAGGCCGCGGTGTTGAACCACCGGAACTGAGTGGCACCACCCTGTTTCCAGTCGCCGGCGACGTCGGGCCGCTGGCCTCCGCCACCGGTACCCGCGCGGTCGCCGTTGATTCCGAGGTTGAGCGGCAGGCCCTTCTGCAGCGTGGTCACCCCCGAGAGCTGCCAACCGCCGAATGCCCTCTTGAACCACTCATTGCCCGTCCTCCAAAAAGGAAGCGGGTAGACATAGCTGAAGACGAAGATGTGACGCCGGTCATAGGTGGCGAGGCCGCGCTCGCGCTTGAAGTTGTAGCTATCCATGGGGCCCTCGCTGAAACCGCTGGCATCAGTAATGACCTTGGACCACGTGTAGGCTACGTTCAGCAAGCCGCCTCCTTTCATCTGGCGCCTGGTCTGGACTTGCAGCGAATTGTAACTGAAATTGGAACCTGTAACGTACTCCTGGATGTCCGCCCAGCCCGGATACGGGCGAAGAGCGTTGGTGTTCACTCCCGGATTCTTTTGCAGGGTGCTTGCTGGAAGTTGATTCAGGTTGATGGTGCGGGACAGGTTTGCGGCGCTTGATCCCACGTAGGCAACGTCCAGCGTAGTGTCGGCGGTGATCTTGTGCTGGACCCCGAGGCTCCAGTTCATGATCCGGGGCACCTTCATATCGAGAAAGTGCGAGTTGGAGAGTGACGAAGGGAAAGCGGCGGCGCTGCCGCCGGTGGGATTCTCCACGTTGCCGTCGAGGATCGTCTGCTGCGCGATAAACGGCGGATTGTTGATGCCGCTGAAGATGAAGTTGCCTTCGATGCGCTCGTAGAAAGCGCCGTAGCCTCCGCGCAGGACGGTCTTCTGCTGCCCGGTCACATCATAGGCGAAGCCCAGGCGAGGACCCCAGGTGCCCAGGTAGGTCCGGGCGGTTTCCTTGGGCAGTCCTCGGAACAGCGCCTGAACGGCCGGGTCGGAGGTTTGCGCGATGCGTTTCTTCGCCGCATCCGGGAAGCCCTCTCCGCCCAGGGCGAGGCCGTTGTACGGATCCCCAGCGCCGGGCACGATGGCGCCGCTCGCTGGCACGATTCTCACCGCCTTGGCGGGATTGAAATACTGCGGCAGGAAGAGCACCGTATTCTGCAGGACGGAATACTGCGGCTGCATGTACTGATACCGGAAGCCCAGGTTGACCGTAAGCCGGCCGGACACCTTCCAGTCGTCCTGCACGTACGGCTCGATCTGCGAAAAGCGATACCAGCCTTCACGGTTGGTGTTGGCTTCCTGATATTGCTGGAAGTTTCCGATCAGCGCGTCGGCGAGAGCGTTGTTGGTGCTGTTGGAGTGGCCGGTCGCAAAGTTGAAGGTTCCGTTAATGGGCGGTATGTTGTCCTGGTTCTTCCGGCTGCGCATG
>JACQDI010000188.1 GCA_016201195.1 Acidobacteriota bacterium
CAACAACGTCATCATCGGCTTCGCCCAGTTCTTTCTTCCTGTGAAACCGTGTGCGAACGGTAACTCGCAGCCGTGCTGCGCCGAGTACGTCGGCTCGGCGAGCATCCTGCCGGCGGCCGGCGGCGGAAGCAACGGCAGCGGCAGCCTGGGGCTTTACCGCATCAAGCTGTTCCAGTAGGAAACTGTCAGCCCTCAGCTTCGGGCCATCAGCAGTCGCACTGTGGGCTTGATACCGGATGGCTGTTAGCTGTTTTAGCTGGGGGCTCCCAGGCTTTCCGTGGTCAGCGTCACCGTGACGCTGGGCAGGGTCTTGGCGCCGGCGATCAGTGGCGTGAAGAACTGGAACTGGTACCCGGAGATCTTGACGTCGATCCGCGAAGTGCCATCCCCCTGATCGGTGTTGGTCGCCGTCACCATGGAGGTCGTGAGGCCGAGCAGCGGATTGCCGGTCCCGGCCGAATTACCGTAGACGACGACGTTCTTGACATTGGTGGCGTTGAAGCTGTTGACCACGGCATAGCGGGCCCCGGCACGCGCGCGCTCGACCAAGCCCTGCAAGCGGAAGACCACCGAGCCTACGTCGAGGATTCCAATGAAGGTCACCAGGGCGACGGTGAGGATGAGGGCGACTTCCACGACGCTGGTTCCAGATCTTGGAACTCTTGGTTTAGCAACAGAGTAGAACGCCATAGTTCACCTCAATCTTCAACTCAGAAACTGCCCCAAATAAATGAAGGTGGCCTGGGGTTTGTTGGTCAGAGTGAACGTGGTCCCGAGGGCTGAGAAGGTGTAGGTGGAGATCTTGACGGTGATGGTCTGCGGGATGCCCGCCCCGTCGGCGAGCCAGGTGACGCTGACGGAGGAGGTGGTCAGATTAGGGACCATCGGCGTGCTGCCTCCGGACGGAGCGCCATAGACCACCATGTTCTGGACGTTCGACTTGAAGGTGGACCCGGCCGAGGTGCTGTCAAAGTCGATCTGGGCGGCGTAGCGGGCTCCGTTGCGCACCAGGGCTTGCAACTCGTTGTAGAGGAAGAAGCCGTAGCCGAGCTGGAACATTCCGATCAGGAAAACAAACAGCAGCGGAAAGGCCAGCCCGAACTCGATGATGGCGTTGCCCCGTTCTCTCTGCCGTCTGGACACTCTCACAGTTGTTTCTATCGGCCGGTTGGGCGAAAACTTTATTGAAACCTATGGCGGAATCCCGGTAAAGTAGGGTTGTAGCGAAATGCCAAAAGGGAGGCGTCCGGGTCCTGAGAAAGGTCACTATGCCGCTGTTCATGATATCCAAGCACAATTCGGGTCCTCAAGTGATCTCCTTTCAGGGGCGGGTCACTTTCGGACGGGAGACGGAAAGGTGCCGCCACGCGCTGAAGGACTTGCTCGGCCAGTCCGAGCGCCGCTTCGTGTTTGATCTCGGCAAGGTCGAATATGTGGACAGCGCGGGCATCGGCTTCCTGGTCAGTTGCCTGATCACCCTGGGCAACGAGGGCGCCAAGCTGCGCCTCGCCACGCCCCCCGAGCGCGTCCAATATGTCTTAAAAATTACCAGGCTGAATACGGTGTTCGAGATCTTCCCCAGCCTGGATGAGGCGCTGAAGAAGCAGTGGTAGGGATTTGTTGGGTGGGAAACTCCGGTCTTACTTCGGATAGACCACGTGCCCCCGCTTCTGCATTCGGATGCGGTAGAGGTTTTTGCCGGCGGTGACGTAGAGGGTGCGCAGGTCGGGACCACCGAAGGCGCAGTTGGTCACCGAGTCTTCGGGGATGGGGATGCGCCCCAGAAGCTTTCCTTGGGGGCTGATGACGTAGATGCCGGCCAGGTTGTCCGGCGGGCCGGTGTTGGAGCCGGCCGCCCCGTAGATATTGCCTTCCACATCCAGGGCCATACCGTCCACGCCGCGCCCGGCGCCGAAGCTGTAGTGGACGCGGCCGTTGCTCAGCCTGCCGTCGGGCTGGATGTCGAATTTCTTGATGGCGGCCTGGCGAGGATTGGCGGTGGTGTCGGCCACGAAAAGCGTTCTTCCATCGGGCGAAACCAGGACGCCATTGGGCTTCTCGATGTCCGGCTTGGTGAGGACGCGCGAGAGCCGGCCATCGGTTTCGATGCGGTAGACGTCTTCGGTCTGGAGCTCGCGTTCGCTCTGGTCGCCGTAGCGCGGGTCGGTGAAATAGATCTCACCGCCGGGGGCCACGTCGATGTCGTTCGGGCTGTTGAGGCGCTTTCCCTCGAACTTCTCGGCGAGCACCTCGACTTGGCCGGTCTTCAGGTCGGTGCGGGTGACGCGGCGGCCGCCGTCCTCGCCCATGCCCGCACCCTCGCAGGCGAGCAGCCTCCCCTGAGCGTCGAACACCAGGCCGTTGGCGCGGTGGCTCGGCTCGCGGAACACGGTGAGCTTTCCGTCGGGCGACCACTTCAGGATCCGGTTGCCGCGGATCTCGCTGAAGTAGACATTGCCCTCCGCGTCGGCGGCCGGCCCCTCGGTGAACACCAGCGACACCGCCGTCTCCAGCTTCGCCGCGGGCTCGACCAGCGGCAGCGGTACGGGACCGGCCGGACGCTGCGAACACCCAATCCACCACCAAGACACGAAGACACCAAGAATAAAGAGTGTTCTTGGTGTCTTCGTGTCTTGGTGGTTCAAAGGAAGTCTTATCGCCTCGCGCGGGGGCGGGGTGCGGGCTTGCGGCCCTGGTCGGAGCCGCGGGCTTCGTTCACCCGCAGGTTGCGATCCTCGAGGGGGGCGTGGTTGAATCGCGCGATGATGGCTTTGGAGTCCTCATCGGTAGCCGCCTCAATGAAGGCGTAGCCTTTGGATTCCTGCGTTTCAAAATCGCGGATCACCTTGACGTCGTCAAAAGTAATGTTTTCGTGCTGCAGCCAGCTCTGGATATCTTCCGCCGTCACCCAGGCGGGCAGATTCCCCATGAACACGGTTCTGTTCATCGATCCTTTCCTAGCCATGAAGGTAAACAGGGATTATAGCATCATTCCAGGACGAAGCCGATGATGGCCAGGCACATCTCATCGGTAGTCTGCTCGCCCCACCGGACGGCCTTCGGCGGGCTGTTGGGATTGCGGGGGTTGGCCTCCGAGTTGTCGTATACGGCGGTCATCTCCAGGCGGGTAAAGGGCGGCAGCGGCACCGGCTCCTGGAAGTAGTAAAACCCCTGCCAGTCGAAGTCCCAGTCATCGATGAAGATCAAGGGGCGGCGGCTGCCGTCCCGATAGACGGCATCGACTTTGATCGAACGCCCCAGCCAGTGCATGTGCGGAGCGATGGAGATGGCCTGGGCGCGCACCAGTGGAGGCACGGTCAGCGACGCGGTGACGGTGTAGCTCGGGTCGCCCGGCGGAATGACGAAGTCGGTGTTCAGCAGGGGAAAGTAGAGGTACTCCTTGCGAATGGGCCCCCGGTTGAGGAACAGACCGACGCGTGTGCGGTCGGTCTGCGGCGTGACGCCGGAATGGTAGTGGATCTGGAGGACCATCCGGGCGCCGGCCGTAGCCAGCACGCCGACGCCGCCGGGAAACAGTTGCGGGCGCACACCCGGCGCCCAGGCGCCAAAGGCCCCGGTGGGCGGCACGCCCGGCCCGCCGAAGCAGTTGTATCCCGGCTTCCCGTCACTGGGCGTCAATCGCGCCGAGATGCCTGTGGCGTCCTCGAACAGAATCGCGTGGTGAACGATGCTGCGGTTTCCCGGCCGGATCTCGAAGCCGGTCACGTACCGGTTTTCGAGCAAGCCGAGCGGGATGCTGAAGCAGCGGTAGATGTCACTGCCGCCGGCGGGCACGGTGAAGTCGGCGTCCAGCTCGAGTGCCAGGTCCGGCTCGCCGAGGGTCCAGCGGTCGGAGAATTCAAGCGGCACGGGCAGATCCCGCGGGTCGCCCTCGGGCGCGCCGGCGTCCACCCACCGCGCGATCAGATCGATCTGCTTCTGGGTCAGGCGCCGCTCGTCCAGAAATCCCCCGTAATCGGGGACCGGCTTCCACGGCGGCATCCGCCGCACTTGCGTCTCGGTCTTGATCTTGCGGGCCCAGGGCAGCACTTCGGGATAACTCATCATCGAGAACGGCCCGATGTCGCCCGGATGGTGACAGACCTGGCAATTCTGCTGGAGGATGCGGATGATCTGGCGGTTGAAGGTCACCTCGACGCTGGCCGAGCGGGACCGCGAAGGCAGCACCTGCCCCCAGGCCATCGAGAGCCATAGCAGGACCAGGACCAGAAAGCCAGCCACCTGCATGCGTTCAAGTTTATCAAACCGGCAAGAATTTCACGCCAAGACGCCAAGCCCGCAAAGGTTCCTGGAAATGGGCTTACCGGCCCAACCCTCGATAGATGGCTTCGGCCTCGCGGTAGGTGGCTCGCGCCTTCTGGTAGGCCTCGGGTGAGGGGTAGTCGGCCTTGTCGGCGGAGGCGGCGAGCTTGTGGAGGTAGTCGGCCCATCGCAGCGCCGCGGCCCGGCGCACCGGCAGCTTGCCGTTACGCAGGAAGTAGAACGGCGAGCTGTGCGCGTAGCGGATGGTCGCGCCCGCCGGCTCGAAACAGCGCACGACCAGCCACCCCGGCTCGGTGATGGTGAGGTTCAGCGCGGTCTGGAACACCGCGTTGCCGCCGGCGGGGAAAGTCCGGATTACCTCACCGTTGTAAACGATCTCGATGCGGTCAAGCGGGTCCTGGGAGTGAACCAGGATGCCGATGGTTACAGCAGTGGGGCCGTCCCAGGATACCTGTGCGCCTGGCGGCTGGCCGTCGAGATAGGCCTCGAGCAGCGGCCCGTTGGTGGCGATGCTGCGACCGGTCTTGAGATCGGCGAACCACTGCTGGTAACTAAGCGGTCCGCTCAAGTGAACATACACCCGCTCATACCCAGGCCAACTGGGCATCACTCCGGAAGCGGACCCGGCGGAGACCGGAATTCGAAAACCGCAGTTCAAGAAGCTGTAATACAGGTCCATCATCCACTGGGCGAAGCCGGGCACGGTCTTGTAGGCCGGGCGGTCGCGCTCCATCGAACCATACTTCTCGGCGTCCAGCAGCACGGCGCGGGGGTGAAAATGGTTGTTGACGACCCCGATCGCGTCCACCATGCCAAAGGCCACGCTGACCGGGATGTTCTTCCAGATCGGCTTTTCGGCGTCAACGAAGCCGCCTTGCGCACGGGCCTGGCGGCAGAACTCGACTTCCATCGGGTAAAGCGCCGTCATCGCCTCGTCGGCCGGCCGCGGTGTGTTGAGTAATACGACCGCCCCATGACCCTTGCCCAGCCGCTCAATCTCCTGGTTCTGCACGCTCGCGAAATGTGCGTCGTCGACCGCCAGCAGCGCCGTGGAAGGGAAGGGCGGCGTTTCCCGCCCCGGCAGGTGCCTTGTTATCGTGGGGCCGACCGTGAGGTCCTCGGCCCGCAGCAACAGCGGCAGCTCGTCCGGCGCCCGATGGATGTGCAGGTCGCCGGGATACCACCCCTGGCGGCGCATGTCGTAGAAGCGTGGGATATCGAGGGCCAGCCGCGCCGGCTCTCCGGCGGCCACGGTGACGGTCTTCTCGGCCTGGCCGTACTCGGCGCCCTTTTCGGCGCGCACCCGGTACGTGCCCGGCGCCAGGCGGA
>JACQDI010000189.1 GCA_016201195.1 Acidobacteriota bacterium
GATCCGGTCGAGCAACTGGATCGGGAACAGGGCCGTCTCCGCCTCGACCACCGTGTTCAGGAACCACGGCTGGGCGCGGAACCCCACCGGTTCGGTTTCGTGGATCGAGGATACGCGTTTCACACCCACCCCGCCCAGGCGCAACTCAGCGACGGCCCACTCCAGATGTCCGGCCCGATCGCCCAGATTGGATCCCAAAGAAAGATAGACCGTGTTCAGGAGGAATCAGCGTAACCCGAGGCCGCAGGTTTTGGCAAGCAGCCTTGGGGCCGGCTGCGGGGGCCGGGGAGGTGCAGCTCACGGCGCCAGATTCATCCGCCGAAGAATTTCCGTGGCGCGCGGGTCGGAGCGCAGG
This sequence comes from Acidobacteriota bacterium, assembly GCA_016201195.1. Taxonomy (GTDB): domain Bacteria; phylum Acidobacteriota; class Terriglobia; order Bryobacterales; family JACQDG01; genus JACQDI01. Next base: position 356 of record JACQDI010000189.1, read on the forward strand.
GGGTCGAACAGAGGGTTCGTCTTGAAGAAATACACGCCCCTGTCCCCTTCTTCAACCGCCCTTTGGAGCCATTCGAACGCCGAATCCTTGTCTCCCATGCCGACATAGACCAGGGCGATGCGCGAAGCCGGATAATAGCCCCGAGATCGCTGCGCCAACATCTTGTCGAGAACCGCCTGCGCAGCGGCCCGATCCCCGGATCGGGCGTAAGTCAGGGCCAGCGGAGCTATCGCAAGAGGCGCCCCCTGCATGATCTGGACTGCCGCCTTCAGCTCCGCGACGGCCTCCGCGTACATAGATTTCGCGATGTATAGCTCGCCGAGGTAAACCCGCCCTAGCCCGTAGTTGGGATCCAGGGCGACCATCTTGCGATAGTGTTCCAGGGCCTCGTCGTACCGCCGGGCATAATGGTAGACCATCGCTACATTCGCGCTGATCGGCAGCGACACGGGGTCCAGTTCCTGGGCGCGCTTCACCTCTGCGATGGCTTCGTCAAAGCGCCCCACACACATCAGCCACACCCCATAGAGCTGATGGCCGGTGGCATAGGCAGGATTGAGCTGCAGGCCTTTCTGGAATTCTTGAAACATACCGGCCCAGTCCCACTCGGCTGCCATCTTGCAGGAGGCCAGCGCCACGTGGGCTTCTCCTAAAGTGTCGTCGAGTTGGAGCGCCTTGTTCACCGCCGCCCGGCGTTCCGGCAGGAACTCCCGGGGCGGCACGGCGCCGACGTAGGGCAACAGCCGGTAGCACTCGGAGAGACCGACGTAGGCGAGCGCGAAGTTGCGGTCGCTGACGATGGCCCGGTTGAAGTGTTCCATGGCTGTTTGTAGGCTGGCGGCCGTTCGCGTGTTCCACAAATAGAGGCCCTTTAAGTACTCCTGCCAGGCCTCGGGGTTCTGCGTGTGACGCTTGACGAGCGCCTTCTTTTGCTCGCCGCTCAGGCGCAGGCGGAGCTGTTCGGAGATCTCCCGCCCGATCTCTTCCTGGATGGCCATCAGGTCGGCCAGCTTGCGGCTGTACTGCTCGCCCCACAGCCGCCGGCCGTCGCGGGCGTCGACCAGCTCGGCGCGGATCGAGAGACTGTCGCCGCGCTGCACCATCCGGCCCAGCACAACGGCTTCGACCTTCAGCTCGCGCCCCACCGCCTGGGGATCCGCCTCTTTCCCCTTGTAGCGGAACACCGAACCCCGTGATATCACGGTCAGCCTGGGCAGTCGCGCCAGGCTGTCGATCAGCGTCTCGGTGATCCCGTCGCTGAGATATTCGGTGTCCGCAGCGCCGCTCGCGTTGACGAAGGGCAGCACCGCGATGGATTCCAGAGGCTTGCCCCGGCTGCCCAACAGGTAGAGGACAGCGGCCGCCACCAGGACTACCACCGCGGTCGCTACGCCCAACCACCACCGGTGCCGGCGGCGCGGCGCCACCGCAGCCACCGCAACCGAAGTCAGCCGCTCCAGGTCCACCGCCAGTTCCTTCGCCGACTGGTAGCGTCGGTCCGGCTCCTTGTCTAGCGCCTTCAGGATGATCATCTCCAGCGCCGGCGAGACCTTCTTGTTCACTGCGCTCGGGGCCGGTGGAGGCTGCTGCAAAATGGCGGCGACCAGTTGCGCCCCGCTGGTCTCGGCAAACGGCCGCCGCCCCGTGGCCATCTCGTAGAGCACCACCCCAGCAGCGTAGATGTCGCTCCGCGCGTCGGCCTTTTCACCCCGCAACTGCTCCGGCGACATGTACGGCAGCGTGCCGGCCACCGCTGCGGTTTCCGTTGCGGAGAGCGTGGTCTCACCGGGGCCCTCAGGCCGCAGCAGCGTGGCCAACCCGAAGTCCAGGATCTTCAGCCACCCGTCCGGCGTAACACGCACATTGCCCGGCTTCAAATCCCGGTGCACCACCCCTTGCTCGTGCGCGGCCGCCAAACCCTGCGCCAGTTGCGCCCCCAGCCGGCTGATCTCCTTCTCCGGTAGCGCCCCCGCTTCCAGCTTCTCCGTCAGCGTGACCCCCGGGATCAGCTCCATCACCAAAAAGTCCACCCCTTCCTGTGTGTCGAAGTCGTACACGGTGGCAATGTTGGGATGGTTGAGTTGCGAGAGGGTGAGGGCTTCTTTGCGGAAGCGCTTGCGGGCGGTTTCGTTGGCCAGGGTGCCGGGCGGCAGGACTTTCAGGGCGACGTCCCGCTCCAACCGCTCGTCGCGCGCCCGGTAGACCACGCCCATACCCCCGGCGCCGATCTGTTCCAGAACGCGGTAGTGGCCCAAAGTCTGGCCGACCATGGGAGTGGCCTCTTGGCACTCATCTTAGGCAGGGGGCGTGAGCAAGTCAATGGGAGTGTAGTTGCTCGACGAGGTAGGGGGCGGGGAGGGGGTGCGGTCGCCAGCCAGCTACGGCGCCAGCCCCATGCGCTTGATCAGTTGCTGGAACTTGGGCTCGGAATGAAGGCTCTCGAACAACGGTTCCACTTTGAGGAAGGCCGCCCAAGTCGAGCGGCTCTCGCATGCTTTCTCCAGCCAACTCAGAGCTTGCTTCTTGTCGCCGAGGCCGTGATACACCACGGCGAGCTCGTACGACAGTTCATACTTTTCCCGGGAAAGCCTGTGCAACCGCTCAAGCACCTTCAAGGCCTCGGCCCGCTTCCCTGAGGCCGCGTAAAGGTGACCGAGCAGACCTAACGCAAATGTGTCGCCAGGGGCGAGGGCCAGGGCCTTTTGAAGGGGCCCGATGCCTTCTTGGGGCCGGCCTGCTTTCAGATAAGGCATCCCAATCTCTCGCAACGGCGGCAGGAAATTGGGATCCATCTCCAGCGTTCTTCGGTACTGTTCAATGGCCGGCTCGTGCCGGCCCCGCCCCAGCGCTGCTAACATCAACGCGTACCAGTGGTGGGCCGTGGGATAGTTCGGGTTCAACTCCATCGCCCGCCTGTACTCTCTTTCCGCTCCCAGCCAATCCCATTCGAATCGCTCTTTGACAAATGCCAGCGAGACGTGCGCCTCGGCGAGCGTGTCATCCAGGGCGACAGCTTTCTCGGCAGCCGCCTTTCCAAGAGCCTGCGATTCCCTCCCGGGCATCACCGCGTAGACGTTGAGCATGCTATAGGCATCGGCCAACCCGGTGTACGCCAGAACGTAGCGGCGATCTTTCGCAATCGCCTGATTGAAGTACTCGATGCTCCTCTGGAGCGAGTCGGGCGTCCTTCGATTCCAGTGGTAGCGACCCTGCAAGTACAGCTTGTAGGCCTCACTATTGTCAGTTTCAGGTCTGACCAGACGGTCCTGCTCGGCGCCAGTGAGCCTCAACCGCAGCAGCCGGGAAACCTCCCTGGCTATCTCCTCCTTCACCGCCAGCAGATCGGAGGCCTTTCGGTTGTACTGCTCGCCCCAAAGCTGCGATTCTCGGGAAACATCGACCAGCTCTACCTGGATGTTCAAGGTGTCACCCCGTTGGACGACCCTTCCCGTCAGCACCGCCCGGACCTTCAGTGCGCGCGCGGCCTCCTGCAGGTCCATGTCTCGACCCTTGTAACGGAACACCGTGCTCCGCGGCACCACTCGTAGTCGGGGGAGTCGGGAGAGGCTGTTGATCAAGCTTTCGGTGAGGCCGTCACTGAGGTACTCCGCCTGAGGGTCGCCTCCGGCGTTCGAGAAGGGCATCACAGCCAGGGAATCAATGGCCTGTCCGCGACTCAGAAGCAGGTAAAGCAGGACTCCCAGGGCCACCAGCGCTGCCGTCGCCGCCAGCGGCCAGCGGCGGCGCCGCGCAGCCAGCCCGACCATCGCGGGTGCGGTGGGCACGCTCAGCCGCTCCAGATCCACCGCCAGCTCCCGCGCCGATTGGTACCGCCGCTCCGGCTCCTTGTCCAATGCCTTTAGGATGATCATCTCCAGCCCCGGCGACACTTTCCTGTTCACCGCGCTCGGGGCTGGCGGCGTCTGTTGCAAGATGGCGGCGACGAGTTGCGTCCCCTGAGTTTCCACGAAGGGACGGCGGCCGGTGGCCATCTCATACAGCACCACCCCGGCAGCGTAGATGTCGCTGCGCGCGTCGGCCTTCTCGCCCTGCAACTGCTCGGGGGCCATGTAGGGCACTGTCCCCGGCACGGTCGCCGTTTCGGTCATGCTGACGGTGGCCGCGCCCTCGCCTTCCGGCCGCCGCAGCGTCGCCAGGCCGAAGTCGAGGATCTTCAGGCGGCCGTCTGGTGTGATCCGCAGGTTGCCGGGCTTCAGGTCGCGGTGCACCACCCCTTGTTCGTGCGCCGCCGCCAGCCCCTGGGCGAGCTGCGTTCCCAGGCGCGTGATCTCCTTTTCCAGGAGGGCTCCCGCCGCCAGCTTGTCATTCAGTGTCACGCCCGGGATCAGCTCCATCACCAGGAAGTCCGTGCCCTCCTGAGTGTCGAAGTCGAACACCGTGGCAATGTTGGGGTGGTTGAGCTGGGAAAGAGCCAGCGCCTCTTTGCGGAAGCGTTTGCGGGCGGCCTCGTCGGCCAGAGTGCCGGGCGGCAGGACTTTCAGGGCGACATCCCGCTCCAACCGCTCATCCCGCGCCCGGTAGACCACGCCCATACCCCAAGCGCCGATCTTTTCCAGAACCCGGTAGTGGCCCAGTGTCTGGCC
>JACQDI010000190.1 GCA_016201195.1 Acidobacteriota bacterium
CAAGATCCAGGCCACGTTGGTGTTGATGGGAAGCGACAGCGGGTCGAGTTCCTGCGCCCGCCGCATCTCGGCTAGGGCCTCCGGCAGCCGGCCGACGGCGCACAGGTAGGATCCCCCGTACCACCAGTGGAGCGACGCGTTGCCGGGGCTGAGTTCCAGCGCGCGGCGAAGGTGCCGCTCGGCCTCCGGCCAGTTGTACTCGAACCACCCCTTTACGTTGCCTAGCGCGGCGTGCGCCTCGGCCAGCTCGTCGTCCAGTTCCAGCGCCTTCACTGCCGCCGCCTGGGCCTTGGGCCAGACCTCGCGCAGCGGCCACAGGCCCCAGAGCGCGACCGTGCTGTAGGTGCTGGCCAGCCCGGCGTAGGGCGGCGCGTAATTCGGGTCAGCGGCGATAGCCTGTTCGAAGCACTCGACGGCCGCCCGCAACAACCATCGCTGCGAATGATAGAGACCCTTTAGATATAAGTTATAGGCTTCCAGGTTCTCGGTCTGGCGCTTGACGAGCGTATCCTCCTGCCCACCGATCAGCTTGATCTTCAACGCCTCCACGATCGCCCGCGAGATCTCGTCCTGGATGTCGAACACGTCCTTCATCTCGCGGTCGTAGCGCTCCGACCAGAGCTGGTAGCCGTCGGCGATGTTGACGAGCTCCGCCGTCACCCGGACCCGGTTCCCCGCCCGGCGGACGCTGCCTTCGAGGGCCATGCCGACCTTGAGCTTTTCGCCGATCTCGCGGATGTCCTGTGTCTTGCCTTTGAACTGAAACGCCGAGGTGCGGGAAACCACGCGCAGTTGCCCGACCTTGGAAAGCGCGCTGATCAGCTCCTCGGTCATGCCGTCGCTGAAAAACTCGCTTTCCTCGTCGCGGTTCATGTTAACAAACGGCAACACGGCGACGGAGGGGACCGCTTTGGCGGCGGCCGCCTGCCGCGTCGAGCCCGATTCGTGCTGCTTCCGCAGAGCTTCGAGATCGACCAGCATCTCGTCCACGTGCTGGTAGCGATCCGCCGGGCGCTTGGAGAGGGCCTTGCCCACGATGCGCTCCAGCTCCAGCGGCACACCCGTCCGCAGGCTGCTGATCGGCTCCGGGGTGGCGTGCAGGATGGAGTGCACCACCGCGACTTCGGACGTCCCTTTGAACGGCAACTGCCCGGTCACCATTTCGTGCAGCACCACCCCCAGCGACCAGATGTCGGTGCGGTGATCGACGGGATTCCCCTGGGCCTGCTCCGGCGACATGTAGGCCGGAGTGCCGAGGGTGGCGCCGGTGCGGGTGACCCTGGTCTGCCCGGCCAGTTGGGCCAGCCCAAAGTCCATGATCTTGGCCTGGCCCTTTTCGGTCAGCATGACGTTGGCGCTCTTGATGTCGCGGTGGACGATGCGTTTTTCGTGGGCTTCCTGCAAACCCTGCGCCACCTGCGCCGCCACCTCCAGCGCGTGCTCGAGCTTCATCGGCCCCGCCTGCACCCTGGCCTTCAGGCTCTGGCCGTCGATGTAGGCCATGGCGATGAAGGGCCGGCCCTCGGCCTCGTCAATCTCGTACACGGTGCAGATGTTGGGATGATCGAGCGACGCGGCGGCCTGCGCCTCGCGCACGAAACGGGTCTTGTCCTCCTCGTTGGACAGAGCGTCGGCCGGGAGAAACTTCAGCGCCACGATGCGCTTCAGCCGGGTGTCCTCGGCCTTATACACCACGCCCATCCCGCCTTGGCCCAGTTTCTCGAGGATCCGGTAGTGCGAGATGGTGCGTCCGGTCATTTGTGCTCATTGTAACGCGCGGCGGCCTGGGTTACAGTGTCAGAGTGACCCGGCGCACTTTTGTCACGGGGGCTCTCCTGGGTCCTCGCCCCCTTCCTCCCGAGCGGCTTCGTCTCCGGCTCGGCTTTGATTCCTACAGCATCCGCGCCACACAGTGGGATGCGATCCAGACACTAGACTACGCGGCCCGGGTGGGCTTCGAGTCGGTGCAGTTCTCGGAGTTTCCCCACATCGCCCGCACCATGGGGAAGGCCACCGACGAGAGGTTCCTGAAGCAAGTCCGGGCGCACGCCGAGCCCGACGAGAGGTTCCTGAAGCAAGTCCGGGCGCACGCCGAGCGCCTGGGGATTCACCTCGAGATGGGGACGTGGGGCGTATGCCCGACCAGCCGGGCATTTCAAGCGAAGCGGGGGACGGCCCAGGAGCAGTTGGGCCAAGCGATTCGGGCGGCGGGCATTCTCGGAGCCAAGGTTGTCCGCTGCGTGGTGGGCAACCAGCCGGAGCGCAAGGAGAACGGGCCGATCGAGAAGCATATCGAAGCGATGGCCGGCGTCTGCCGCTCGGTACGCGAGCAGGCGAAGCGCGCCGAGGTGAAGATCGCCATCGAGAACCACAAGGATTTGCGCGCCGACGAGATGCGCGAGCTGGTCGAGCGGGCCGGCCCGGACTACGTCGGCGTGTGTCTGGACACCGGCAACCCGATCTGGGTTCTGGAAGACCCGCTCCAGACCGTAGAGATCCTGGCGCCCTACGCGCTCAGCTCGCACTTCCGGGACACTGCCGTCTGGAAGCAGGAGCGCGGCGTGGCGTTCCAGTGGGTGGCCATGGGCGAGGGCAATGTGGGCATCGACCAGGTGGTGCGGGAGTTTGCCCGGCGCGCGCCCAACGCCGGCTTCAACCTGGAGATCATCGCCGGGCAGCCCCCGGACGTGCATCGTTATCTGGAGCCTGACTTCTGGAAGGGGTTCGAGAAGGTCGCGGCGAAAGATTTCGCGCGCTTTCTCGCCCTGGCCGAACGCGGGCGGCCTTTCCAGGGCGGCCGGATGGC